>JAGQXH010000019.1 GCA_020436695.1 Lewinella sp.
AATATCCCAGAGGGCCATTTCAACTCCCGAAACGCCACCGCCCTGCCGGCCATGATGTCCGAACTGACTGATGATCTTAAACAAGCGTTCTACATTACAGGGATTTTCACCCAATAGGCGGCTCTTCAGGAAGAGGGCGTATTCTTTTGCCGCTCCGTCTCGTACATCACCGTGACCAATAATGCCCTGATTGGTATAGATGCGAACAATAGGTGTGCGGAAAACGACCCCACTGATCTCTGCGATCCGCATATCGGTAATCTTGAGATCGGAAGGTGCAGAAAAGCGGTTTACGTTTTGGGTGGAGTACTCCAGTTGCTCTTCAACGGGTGCCATGGACATGCCGGCTAAACTAAGACCTCCAAGCCCCAGCGTCTGCATGAAACGGCGTCGGTTGTTGTTTTTCGTTTTGTTCATCAATTAAGATTTTATGAAAATGAGCTTCTAAATTAAAAAATCTTCCCATTGTTGAGCGAACCGGAGTATCCTGTTTTTTGATGTTATGATGCTGAAATACTGTAATGTAGTGATGGGTTGTGAGTTTGCAAAACTTCTTGATTTCACACCAAATCATGATGGTCTAAGCACTTTCGGTTCGGATTACCGATACTCACACATACATGAGTTGGTGCAGCCCCATGACGATTTGCAAACTGATGATCCATCATAACATCATAACATCACAGCATCGTAACATCATAATATCATTGAACGTCCCACCAAACCCGGGTATCCAGAATATCCGGTCCCATCCGGGAAATGGCGGCATTTACATTATCCGTATTTACACCGATCTCCGAAGACGGATAGGTTAGTCGACGGATGAAGGGTTCTGAAGTCAGGTCCTGGCTGGGGAAGGGGTTCGGGGCCAGTTCAGGATATCCGCTTCTTCTGAAATTAGCGAAAGCTTCAGGACCATTCAGAAAAGAAGCGACCCAATACTGGGTATTGATCTGCTCCAGGGCGTTTCCGCTGTCGTAAGGATGAGCGGCGAGGTAATCGTCAATGGCAGTTCCATCGATGGTGGAAGCTGCATCGTAATCGGCCATTTGTTCCATATGTGCCCGTACGCCGTTGTTGTAGAAGGTGGCAGCATCCCCACTGATCCAGCCGCGATTTGCGGCTTCTGCTAGCAACAGCTGGGTTTGGGCGTAAGTAGCGAGGTACATAGGGGCGCTCACCTTCACTACCCGCGTGCGATCGGCCTGGCTAAAATCGTAAAAGCTGGCCAGACCGGCATTGGCGGCTGCGGTTACGGCAGAGTTATTGTCGTTCCCCATCGGCATACCGATCTGTACGGAAGGATCGATGGAAGCACGGGCCGCAGTTTGTTCCGGACCGGAAGTAGCACCCACGTAGCGGACGGCAATGGCCCCCAGTCGTGGGTCATCATTATCCTTCAGATAGTCTACAAAAGCAGCGACCAGATAAAAATTGTTGGCTTCCGTACCGTTCAACGTAGCTCCGAAACCATTCTGATAATTGTTATCGTGACGGATTACAAAGTTGTCTTCATTGGATTGCATGGTACCGGCCTGAAAAGCCGCTGCAACTACCTGTTGGGCTTGTCCCGGATTTACTTTGCTCATGCGCATTCCCGCCCGCAGAGCCAAGGAATTGCCCAGTCTTTTCCATTTGTCAATATCGCCGCCGTAGAGCACTTCGCTGGCTTCCGTACTACCAGACGCACTCAATCCGGCAACGGCCGATTGCAATTCCTGAATGATGTCGGAGTAAATGTTTTCCTGCGCGTCGTAGGCAGGAAATACGACCTGGTCCGTAAAACCCTTGCCCCCGTCAAAGTAGGGAATGTCACCGTAAGTATCGGTCAAGACCATAAAGGCATAAGCCTGAATGATTCGCGCCATATGCATGAGGTTGCTTCTTTCGGGCTGATCCTGCACCTGAGCGATCAGGTCGCGGGTATGCTTGATCACGCTGCGATAGTAATCGATCCACATGTCCTCGGTAGCATTCCGGTTGTCCTGATTGAAATTGGCACCGGTGATCACACCGGAGTTGGGAGAAATGATATGTTGTACAATGCCGATGTCATACAACAGTGGACCACCTCCGGAAAAAGACAGGCCGATCACGGCATTATTTAATATGAAGGCCGGATCAATGGCCGTTGGGTCGACCTCATTGGTATTTAACTCGTCAAAGCCTTCGTCGCAGGAGAAAAAGAGCGTAAAGCCCAGCAAAAGAAAAGTATATCGAAGAAATTTATTTTTCATGATGGATGATTTTTTGTCGGCAGTCGATAGTCAGCAGTCCGGGAGACTTTCGACTGCTGACCGCCGACTGCCGACTGTCGACTAAAACTTCACATTCAAATTAAATCCAATACTTCTGGTGGTAGGCACACCCGTCGATTCCAGCCCGATCACGTTATCGGAAGAAAAACCGAAGGTCTCGGGATCGATGTTGGGTACCCATTTTTTCAGCATGGCCACATTGTTGGCTACCAGGTTCAGTACTGCGGATTTGATGGGGAAGTTAGCTCCGAGGAAAGGCGTCAGATCGTAACCGATCGTGATCTGGCGCAGTTTCCAGTATCCGGCATTATACACAATGGGCTCTACCAGTTGTTGCGAGCGTACTACTTCCCAGTAGCGCTGAGATTCGGCGGCAACGGTATTTACTTCACCCTGTTCGTTGACCCCCTCCCCGATCACGCCTGTTTCACGTCCTGGTAGGGTCATCTTGTGCAGCCCGTGACGGGTAGCATTGAAATTGGTACCCGACATCATCATATTACCCAGCTTGAAATCGATCAGCGCAGAGATCTGTACACCTTTAATATTGAAGGAATTAGTGAAGCCGCCTACCCATTTGGGCAGGGCACTCCCGAAATAGATCAGGTCCTGTGAACGCAGGGGAACTCCATTGGCGCCGAACACCTGCCGGCCCTGCTCATCACGACGATACCCGAAACCGGTGAGCTGACCGAGTTCTTCGCCGACAACATGGTGTAGGAATCCATTGAATACGTGACTGCCCACCCGGATGTTGTCACCCGGAGTGTCGGTAAGCAGGCTCAGTACCTTAGTCTTATTATAGGAACCGTTAAAGGTGAAATTCCATTGGAAATTGTTGTTCTTGACCGGTGCGATACTAACCAGCATCTCAATGCCCCGGTTCTGGCTTTCTCCACTGTTGATCAGGGTGTTGACAAAGCCGGAAGCATCGGAGATCGTTGCCGAAACGATTTGATCACTGGTGATCTTATGATAGGCGGCCAGATCAAGCGCCAGGCGGTTGTTGAACATCCTCAGGTCGACGCCGATCTCCGTTTCCGATGTCCGCATGGGCCGCAGTGAAGGGTTAGGGAGCTGCGTGGTATTGGAACCACCGACGGGCTGCAGCGAACCACCGGGATTGGCAAACAGGTTGGCATTGATGTTGTAGAAGAGCACGTCGGAATAGGGGGCCACATCCGTATCACTACCCACTTCGGCGTAGGCCGCCCTGATCTTTCCGAAATTCAGCCAGCTGGGAAGGGTGGCAAAAGATTCGGAGAATACATAACTGGCCGATACGGAAGGGTAGGAGATACTCCTGTTCTCCGCAGAGAGCGTGGAGAACCAGTCATTGCGTAGTGTACCGTTCAGGTACAAACGGCGTTTGAAGGATAACTCGGCCGATCCGTATACCGAATTAACGGCCCGTTCGGATAAGGCATAGGTGGGATCTTTCACCCGGGCATTCTGCACGGTATACAGATCCCGAACTACAAAATCTCTTACCTGCACCAGATTGCGATCTGCCCGGCGATACATTTGGTTGCCGCCCACGGTGATATCTAAGCCAATATCGCCGAACTCACGGGTTGCGGCAAGTAACAGGTCCATATTGGTTTCCCGGAAGCGGCGGGATTCCTGGGTGTAGGTCCCGTTTACAAAACCTTCGGGGGCGGGGCCCAGTGATGCTTTACCGGTGGGCAATCCGTTGAAATCCTGATCTCTCGACCAGTAATCCTGACCTACACGTCCCTGCACATACAGCCACGATAAAAGATCGTATTTGACGGAGATGTTGCCGAAAATACGATCCCGGATGATCTCATTAAACTGTTCGGCCAGTGTCCAGTAAGGGTTGGTACGGTTGCGGAAGCGGGAATAGACAAACTCGTTGCCGTTGGCATCATATTTTTTCTCATCCAGCAGATCCAGCGGCATAGAGTTGGCCATATTGTAAAGGGCTACAGGAATAGTATTGTCCTGTTCTGCAACGTTCGGCGGATTTTGTATGTGTTCATTTGAGTAGTTCACATTGCCGGAAAAACTCAGTTTTGAAGAGAGGTTGTAGCTAAAACCCAGGTTGATGGTACGGCGGGTGTATTCGTTATTCGGCGTGATGCCTTTACTGTCCAGATTAGACAAAGAAAGGTTAAAACCTCCCCGGTCGCCACCGGAAGACAGTGAGAGCGAGTGGTTCAGGTTTTGACCGTTGCGATAGAATTTTCTGACCCGGTCGAATACCGGTTCGTAAGGAACCGTTACTCCGTCGAAAAGTACTTGTGTCATACCCGGTTGGAAACGTTCCCCAAAAGACCACTGCCCGGAGGTCGGATTGGCAGTAGTTGGCCGAACACCGTTTTCACCCTGACCATACTCATACTGGTAGTCGGTAAAGTCCAGCGGGGTTTCATTGGTGTAGTTGATGTTGTAGCTTACTCCCAGGCCTCGGCTCTCACCTCTGGTCTTGGTCGTGATCATGATCACCCCGTCCTTGGCCCTTGAGCCATAGAGTGCTGCGGCGGCCGCCCCTTTCAGCACGGTCATGCTCTCTATGTCGTCAGGGTTGATACTGGTCAGACCGTCACCGCCGTCAGAGGTGATGCCTCCTCCCGCCGTTCCCAATCCGCCATCGGCGCCATTGTTACCGGGGTTCGTGCCGAAGTTGGTGTTATCGATCGGAATACCGTTGACGACAATAAGTGGGTTATTTTGCCCCGAGATCGAGGACTGTCCACGGATGCGCACCTTGGAGGTGCCGCCAGGACCGGTACCCAGAGAAGAAATATTGACTCCGGCTACTTTCCCCTGCAGGGCATTCATAAAGTTGGCACTCCGGTTCACATTGATCTCTTCAGCATCCACACTGGAGGCGGCGTATCCGAGCTTTTTGGATTCCTTTTCAATACCGAGCGCCGTGACAACTACCTCATCGAGGATCTCCGTTTCGGCATTCATGCCAATATTAATAACGGTCCGGTTGCTGATCGCCACTTCCTGACTTCGATAGCCGATAAAGCTGAAAACCAGGGTGGTAGCATCATCCGGGGCGGTTAATTCATATTGGCCGTCAATATCCGTTACCGCACCGATGGTGGTGCCTTTAGCGAATACGTTGACCCCGATCAGTGGCGTACCGCCGTCCGCATCGGTAACGGTACCACTGATCCGCTGGTCAACCGGGCGTACTACAAGACGGGAATAATTATTGGAAAGTGAATGGATAGGAGACAGCCGGGAATCGCGGGTCGTACCGGCTGTATACCCGCTTTGTTGATCGGTTTTCGGTGCTGATTGTTTTTCGCTTGCTTCGCGAAGAATGATGGCGTAATTTCTTGCTCCGAATTTGTTGAAAGTCAGACCGGTACCACTTAACAAAGACGACAAGTCGGCTTCCAGTGTTCCTTTGCTTTTTCGTTTTTTCAATACTCGTTTGTTGGCTACAATGGAGATTTCATAAGTAAAAAACACATTGTAAGTTGTGCTTAGATGCTCCAAAGCATCAACGAGATCCTGATGATCCGAAGGTTTTTCGGCCTTCTCCTGGTTGACTCTCGTTGACACCATTACCAGGTCTTGTGCCGCTATTTTCGTCCCCCACAAGGGCAGACAAAGAAGCACGTAAGCCAGTAGTATCGATTGTTTAGGAAGTTTCATAAACCTCATTTTAAATTAAGCAAATAGATACCAGGACTGCCAATGGGTACAAACACCATTGCAGGTCAATTGTATTAGCTGGTAGTAGTTCAGTTAGTAGTGTAGAATTTGATCACCGGATGAGCGCGTGATTCCGGTAAATCCGCGTTTACTAATTGTATTTGCCAGATCAGCTGGCGGAGCCTAGGATTTTTATTGGTAGTTGGCTGACCACTATGGGCCGCTTGATCGATCGATTCGCTATTTTATTTCAATATGATCATCCTGTTTTTTGGCCTGAACACCGAACAGGATTTCTGCCATCTTGAGGAATTCCTCCAGGTTGTCGGTTGGTAACGCACCTTTGATCTTCTTTTTTAGCAAAGCCGGATCAGATAGTTTGACGGGTATGCCGTAAGTATCTTCAATATCGGCGATCACCTTTTCCAGTGCTGCTTTCTCGTAGATCAGATAGCCTTCTTTCCAGGATACGACCGGTTTGGTTTGTTGGATGGTCTGCTTATTGATCTCCCGGGTCTGTTGCGAAAAATTGGCCATTTCACCGGGAGACAGGAACATTTCTTCCTGCGTGTTGACATCCTCTTTGACGAGCAGGCGCACCTTGCCTTCTTCCAAAAGGACTTTTGTGTTCTCCTTGCGGGTATTAACGTTAAA
Source organism: Lewinella sp. (assembly GCA_020436695.1). Classification (GTDB taxonomy): domain Bacteria; phylum Bacteroidota; class Bacteroidia; order Chitinophagales; family Saprospiraceae; genus Flavilitoribacter. The sequence goes on from JAGQXH010000019.1 coordinate 6,552, forward strand.
CTGCGTACCCAGTACCTCAATGTCCAGTTCGGGTGTATGTACTGTGAATTTAGCACCGGTAGCCGGCTTTTTGGCAACTGTGAAGTAGGCTTCTCCATTCAACCAGACTTCACGGTCACCGTTTTCCCACTCACTGCCTAATTGTAGGATAGAATGTGCATTCAGGTCCACCGTGGAACCGTCCGGAAGCTGAAATTGCTTTCTTTCTCCATAATCGGTCCGGTAGACGATCCGTGATTCGTGGCCGGAGATCTGGAACAGATAGCCCAGACCGGCGATCAGTATTAGGCTTATGGCGGCCGCTATTCCATATTGGAGTGTCCTTCTTCTCCCCATGGCTCTTTCCCCTTGGACGCGCTTCATCAGCTGGTTATGTAACTGGGCTTTTCGCTCAGGGGCCAAGTGCCCTTCGGGAAGAAGCTCACCGGAGGTTTGCAATAGCTTTTTTGCCGTTAGTATTTTCTCCAGCATTTTGGGTTGTCTTTCAACTAACTCCTGCCAGAACTGGTGATCTTCGGGTTCCGGATGTAAGATCCATCGCCGGAAATCATCGTCTCTGGCCAACTGGTCGATTGAATACTCGGTGAAATTTTTGTTTTTCATACTCCGGTTGAGTCGTTTTCGGTCAATTCGTATACTGCTTAAACTGGCCGCTTTCAATAAAGACACAGCCAATTTGAAACGATAACCTTCTTTTGATGATTTTTTTAAAATTTTATGCGGAAACTAAAATAGGTGAGAAATAATGATGGTAATGATTGTGAACCAGTCAGAATATTGTTTGGAATATAGACGTAGTTTTTGAGTAGCCCGATGTACCATATTCACAGCTACCTGCTTGCTGATTTTCATAATATCGGCTATGTCTGTATAATCTTTTTGTTCGAAATATCGGAGATACAGAGCCTGTTTCATGCGAGAGGGAAGTGTGTCTACGGCCTGGCGAACGAACTGGCGATGAATGGATTGCGTTTCATCCTCGATCCAATCAATCTCGCGGGAGGTCTGAATGCCGATCTGCTCATCGTTGCATTCATTTAAGGGAATACCCTGAACCTTGCGGAAAGTATTATGAATTCGATTGCGTAAAGCGATTAACAAATAAGTATGGACTTTTTCTACAGGTGTCAGCTGATGGCGTTTTTTCCAAATGCGGAAGAACAAATCCTGGAGACAGTCTTCCACTGTTTCTTTGTCTTTACAGATCAGGAAGCCGTACTGATACAGGCTTTCGGCATATAGATGGAATAGTTCGGAAAGAGCGGTTTCGTCGCTCTCTCTAAGTCTGTTCCATAATTGCTTGTCTCTGTCAATGGTTGACCGATCCATAAAGAATGTAGATAGGAATGGGTTTCTTAAACTAAAGTACTGACAATTCTATAAAAAACAAATTTTTATTCTAATCTCAATTCACGTTTTAAGTTTTCCCGGGCTTTTGCTTCGAATTTACGGAAGTACTCATCGGTAAAAAACAGCCGCGTTCGGTCAAGAAAATGTCTTAAGGCTTTATTTCTACCTTTCCGATACATCCAGCCGGGATAAAGGCGGTATTCCTGCCGGATGGCCTGCGCATAGTTAAGATATCGTTCCCATTTATTGCCCAGGATGGACAGGTCGAAGTCAAGAAACCACAACAGATCAGGGTCTGTGTTTCTTTCCGGTAGTTGATGCCCCTGCGTAGCTTCGATCTGCCGGACACATTTTTGAATGTTTTCATCCGGAAGGCCTAGTGCTTTCAACCGTTCTGAGGCTACCTGTGCACTTTTCAGTTCATTGTCTTTACGGAGGCTTTTATAAATAATGTCGTGGTAGAAGATAGAAAAACAGAGAGTATTATGATCCTGCAACTGTGAACGGTAAGCATTCGCCTGTTCCAGCAGATCATTCACATGTTGCAGGTTGTGGTAATGACGCCCCTTGCCTCCATAAGCCGATTGGATCTCCTGCCAGTAAGATTGGATGGATGCTTCGTCGCCGGTATAGTGACGGCACAGGTTTTTCCAGGAAGTGTAGAGGCGATCCATTTGTTTAATACTTTTTCGTAAATATAGACACCAAATACCGGTTGAAGAGGCATCTGTATTAAAGAAATTGGAAGGCTTATGTTGAAATGGACTTTTCTGGGTGTTCTACTGATGTCACTCGTTTGTTACACTTATTATCGCATTCACCGGCTGGATGGACATTGGCATGTAATTAGTGAGGACGGCTTTATCTATTCTTTAGATTTTTCAGGAGTGAATGGGATAGCAAACAAATCTTTGGGAAGTGGTATCGGGGGGATATATATTGATCATAACCCCTGGAAAAACGAACTGAGCTACGGGATGGAATGCCTAGGCTATTCTGCATTTACCTATTATCGTTCAAATGGAAAACTCACGTTTGGAAAATATCGGGCTTATAAGGCGCCCTTGTGTAACTATCAAAGAGACTTTTTTAGAGGTATCCCTCTTGAGATCGACCTTCCATATGCTGCGGATACTAGTTATTTATACAGGGAAAGAGTGAATCGAAGCCTGGAGATTCCGATCTATATTGGAAAACGAAAACTACCATATACAGCTGGCTGTGATTTTACCATTCGAGACGGTGATCCATTTTCTCCGATGGATTTACGGCGTTTCCGTAAACTGCAACTATTCGATTTTGGGATATACTTTCTTAGTAATTTTCTGGATGATCCTTATGATTTGAGTATATACCTGGAGAAACAGCGGATAAAAGTTCCCGAAACCAAACGTGATCAAATGTTTATACGTATTTACGCTGACAAAGAGATTCCGGCATCTATGATTGAAATACTGACAAGTGAATTAAGAAAACACGACTTCTCCGAAATTTACCGGGTGTATCAGCCGGAAAAGCAGTTGTATGATTATTTTCAGACTTTTGATCGAATGATGAGATAGGCCTTCTTAGCAATTGTCGTAATAGTTTATAGGATTTTTTTGTTTGTAAATTTGAATTTATAATTAAATTGTTCTATTTTTGACTGGATTTTCTGCACTAACATAGGTTACGACCTACGGCTACTGTATTTCCTTCCTGTCGTGGTCACTAATAATCAGCACAAACCACACGATCATATTTCGTCGACGATGACATTTGGGCACCTGTCTTTTACGGATGTCGGATTGTTTGCTGTTCGTTCAGCCCATTGCTGGACCACAGTAAACGAACAACATCCGGAGGGCTGGACTTTACCCCTAAAAGCGTGGTAAGGTGGCGGGCGGGCTATATTTATAATCCCACCCACATTATGGTGTCACCCCACCGTCGGAGCCGACCGGCCGGATCGGTGAAGCCAATCCTATGTCACCTAAAGAATCCATTTTTTAAACTTCACTGTACTGCAAAATCCGGGCTTCCCATACTCCGCCGTAGCAGCTACGCAAAGGCGATATCGCCAGCCGTAGAAGTTTGAAGACAGTTTCCAGGAAAAAATCACTTCAAAACCGGATGCTCATCATCAAAACCGGTAGCGTTCTGAAAAGCCTGAGCCACACCGATCAGGGTGCCCTCATCGAATAGTTTACCAGTAAAGCTGATGCTGGTTGGCCGTCCGTTTTCCTGGAAGCCGTTGGGGACTACAATACATGGATGCCCAGTAAAATTGGTAATGCGTAAACTCCGGCTGGCCCAGGAAGGATGTACATACAGATCGACCTCATCAAATACTTTAGCCATATCTACTATAAGCTGCGACCGAAGACGATTGGCCTGAATGTATTCAACGGCCGGGATAAAACGGGCTTGTCGAAACGCATTAGGCCAGGCGTTTTGGGTTTGCCTTACCATCAGGTCATCTCTACCGCTTCGGGTAAGCTCATCGAAGGCGGCAGCAGCTTCCACACTCAGTATGAAGCGTATATCGGGCATTTCCGGTAATTCGATAGGTACCAGTTCATAACCCAATGAGCGAAGACTCTCCAGGGCAGTGGAGTCCTGAGCTTTGAATGGATATTGCCGGGCAAAAGCACTACTGTCATACCCAAGCCGCAGACGGCGGTTGCTCACGTATTCTGACTGATAATTAAATGGATAATCGCTGACGGATAAGTCTTTCCCATCCGGGCCCAGGATAGCCGCAAAAACTGCTGCACAATCTTCGGCACTGCGACAAATGGGACCGATCTTGTCCATTGACCAGCTCAGGGCCATGGCACCGTAACGGCTCACGCGACCGAAAGTAGGTCGAAGTCCGGTGACCCCGCAGGTAGTGGAAGGAGATACAATGGAACCCATGGTTTCGGTGCCGATGGCAAAAGGCAACAGTCCGGCAGATACAGAGGAGGCCGAACCGGCGGATGAGCCACTGGAACCAGTGGAGGGATCCCAGGGATTTCTGGTTTTTTCGCCATACCAAACATCGCCCCGGGCCAGCGCACCTAACGTCAGCTTTGCCGTAAGTACTGCACCGGCCTCTTCCAGTTTGCGGATCACAGTGGCATCATAGTCAAAAGACTGCTCTTTATAAGGCATGGCTCCCCAGGTCGTTTTATAGTTACGGGCGGCCAGCAGGTCTTTTGCCCCATAGGGAATACCGTGCAGGATGCCGCGGTATTTTCCGGCGGCTATTTCCCGGTCGGCCCTGGCAGCCTGTTCCATGGCCAGGTCTTCAGTATAACTGATCACACAATGAAGTATAGGATCGTATTTTTTGAGTCGCTCCAAAAAGAAGCGGGTCAGCTCCACAGAGGTGATCTTTTTTGTACGGATCAGGGCGGCCAGTTGGTGCACCGAATAATAAGCGAGTGCTTCCCGATCTACCGGCAACTCAACAGCTCCCTGATCACTGAAGCTAAGCGGCGCCTGCTCGGTATGGTTTTCATAATCGGGAGGGATGGGTTGGAAATACAGCGCAGGGCTTAGGCTATTGGTGATCTCATTCGTTCTCAGGCTCGAGTAGTCATTCCGAAATCCTTCCAGCGACGGGAGCAATGAATCAATTTCTGCATCGGTAAATTCCAGCCCCATGATCTTAGCCTGGGCTTGTGCATCGTCGGAAGTAATTGCTTCCTGAAAGAGCTGAACCGCGGAGGCGCCGGCCAGAAAAGCAAGTGCGATAATAAGGAATGGTTGTTTTTGCCACCTGGGCAAAAAAGGAATCCGTTTCATAATCAGTGAGTGTTTTTATCAGGACATGTTCTCAGTTCCAAGATACAATTGATTTCCGTTACGGGATCTACTAATTGACGCAATCTCTTCGATTCAGGTGGGCTTTTAATCCCGGCCACCCTGGGAATTGTCGATAAAAACCGGCAGGTCTATGGGATTATTCGTAATATTGATGGCTGTACAAAACAAGTAATGGTGAAGAAGCAGTTATTCGATTTTGCAAAGAAACAGGTTAAAAAGACAATTATGAGTGATTTTAATAGTGAACGCAGCAAGCATGCCGACTCTGTGGTCCGCAACCACATGGTCTGGTCGATGGGTATGAGTGTATTGGTGCCCATTCCCATTGCGGATATTTTTGCCGTCAGTGCCGTTCAACTGGATATGATCCGTCAGCTCTGTAAAGTATACGATAAGGACTTCTCAGAAACCCAGGGTAAAGCCATTGTTACGGCTTTATCCAGTTCTACACTGGCCCGGGCTGGTGCGCGCAGTCTGGTTAAACTGATCCCCGGCATCGGTACCATTGTTGGTGGCGTTGCTGTTTCCATTTTTAACGGAGCCAGCACTTACGCCATTGGTGAGGTGTTCAAAAAACATTTTGAATCGGGAGGTACTATCCTGGATTTTGACACCGAGCGTCTGAAGAAACTATACAAGGAAAAATTCGAGAAAGGCAAAAAAATGGCCGAGCAGGTCAAGAAAGAGGAAGATTCCAAAAAGGAAAAAGAGCCGACTGTAAAGAAAGTCAAGGTGGAGGTAAATGAAGAAGTGACTGTGGAAGCAACTGCTGCTAAAACGGAACCTGTAGTGGCCACCAGTGCCAAAGATGAGATCCTTGGTAAGCTGAAAGAACTGGCTGACCTGAAAAAACAGGGGGTCATTTCCGAAGAAGAATTTCAGGAAATGAAAAAGAAACTGATCGATAGTTTTTAAATAGCAGAAAAAAACAGTGGCCAGGTACTTCACGAAGTGCCTGGCCACTATTTTTTTCTAAACTATCAATTCTCTCCGAATATCCGCCGACTGCTCCGGTGAAAATTATCGATGACCTCCGTTCCTTCCAGAAAATCCTTTCCATTCCATTCATTGGGAGCGTTTTTATAGAGTATTCTCTGCCAATCTGGCCGCTGCAATTCCCCTCTGGCGGTAGAATGCAGGAGTCGGTAATCGCCGGGTGCCAGCGAAGGATTGTAAAAAACAAAACGCACATTATTCTGCCGGGTAGCCGGAAGCTCATCGTAGGTCCAGATCTCATAAGGAGGAGCAGAGGGTTCATTCTCCCGCCCTTCGATCTCAGTGGGACGTCCGTATTTCAGATAAATATAGCCTCGATCCGTTTCGAAGCCGTAACGGAAGCCGGAATTGAACTGCCGGTCCACCGCACGGGCAATCTGCATATAATTGCGGTAACTCTCCTCCGGATCTTCGGGCCCTTGCCCGGACCAATAGTTGTACAGGTAGGCCTGCATCGACTTCCGGTCTTTATTTTTCAGTATCCAGTTGATGGTCTCCATATCGCCCTGCGGCAACACGGGATTCAAAGCCCTGAGACAGTAGTGCAGGCTGTCGTCGCTTAACTTGCCTACGAATAAAAGGCCCGGATCAAAAGCAGCCAGCCAGCTCTGATCTTTCCAAAGCCCGGGGTTACTGCGTTGGAAGAAGGCTGTTTTCCGACTGAGGAGTTGCTTATTGGGGTCTCGGATCTCAATGGCCAGCTGGTACAGGCCGGAAGTTAGTTGGCTGATGTCCATTTGTCCATACAAAGGGATGATCTCGGCCGGAGACTGTCTTGTATGTCTTTGCAATACCACTTCACTATGTCCGTTTCTGATGGCTTCAATGGAATAGCTTAGCACAAAGTCCTGCCCGATATACTGATCGGTATGATAAAGTTCATGATAAAAGTACAACCGCTGTGCATCCGGTCCGTAATACCGGTAAGGCAAGGGCTCCATAAACATTCCATTGCGGATCAGGAGGCCATGCTGGTCGGTTTCATACAAACTGGCCAGCAATTGGATATCGGATTGAGCTAACTGATCGGTAACGAAGGGTAACTCAACCGTTGCCCGGTATAGTTTGGCATTTTCCGGATCGGCTTCATCTTGTAGTTTAAGTCGAAGATCGTAGGTTCCGGGAGGTAGAGCATATCTTTGCAGAGCAATAAAATCCACCGGCTGCGTATCAGGAGGACTGGAAAGGGTGAAGTGATCGGCATGTATTTCCTGATCATCCCGTAGGAAATGGATTTCGATCTCCGCTCTGGCCTGTAGGTTGCTGTCCGGTAAAGAAATGAAGGTGATCCCTGCGCTGGAAATGCGCAAATACAATTCCAGATAAGCTTGTTCCGGACTTTGGAAAGCTGCATAAGTGACGGCTGCTTCAATGGCAAGAAGGCCCTGAGCGAAGCAGGAGATGAGGCAAACGAGAAAGAGTCGGGTGATCATGGTCGGGGCAATTTATCATTGGAAAATAATTTCGGCAATTGCTAAAATTAAAACGAGCCCCGACAAAGAATGGCTGCTTTTACTCCTCCTGAACGGTTCGGGCAAATTGCAGTTTGAAATCCCGGTTATGGATCTTGGCTGTCAGCAAAAGCATGGTATCGTTCAGGGTCTGGATGGTATAATCCACTTCCATGGGGCCACCCCGTTGCTCAAGTTGGTCACCATTGATCTCATAGGAGCCGTCTACTGTGGCACCGGTGAGATTGGAACGCATTTTTCCCTCTTCGAAAAATTCAAAATACAATTCATCCAGACTCTCCGTCGGATGACCATCGCGTAATCCTTCCTGTAGGTCCCAGCGACCAAGAATTAGGTCGGTATCGTGTACCTCATCATTGTTGCAGGCAACGAAGCAGCTAAGTCCGAAAGTGAGAATGACGAATTGAAAGAAGCGTGTTGCTTTCATAATAGTGATCTTCTAAAGTATGGAGTCTTCCGTTTTCCGCAAATATAAGGAACGTTACCAGTTTCTTAGTGTCTGCGGCACCATAACACCTCAGTCAAACGCAGAAAGATATACTGGTGTTCACAAGTGCCCGGGCGGAAAATTACTTCCCTGAAAAATTAGGAGATCGTTTTTCAATGAAAGCCGTCGCACCTTCCTTAAAATCCTCGGTGTTGGTGGTAGCCCCAAATGCCAATACTTCAGCATTAAAACCATCTGTGTTATAATGGAAGTAGGCATTAACCGTTTCGATGATCTTGGCAATAGCCACCGGTCCTTTTGCCGCAATTTTTTCGATGATGGAGGTGGCTTTGGCAATGAGTTCTTCCGCCGGAGCGATGTGATTGACCAGGCCCAACTGGAGGGCATCCTGTGCTCCCAGCATATCGCCGGTAAGCAGCAGTTCCATGGCTTTACCTTTCCCGATATACTGGATCAGTCGCTGCGTACCGCCGTAACCTGGGATGATCCCCAGATTTACTTCGGGCTGGCCGAAGCGTGCGTTCTCCGTTGCAATGCGCAGGTGGCAGGCCATGGCCAATTCACAACCGCCTCCAAGAGCAAAGCCGTTGACGGCCGCAATAACGGGTTTCGGGAATTGCTCGATGAGCAGGAATATATCCTGACCTTTCTGGGACAGCTGACGCCCTTTTTCGGCATTCATACCCAGAAATTCTTTGATATCGGCTCCGGCAACGAAGGCCTTCGGTCCGGCTCCGGTGATGATCACGCCTTTGAGGTCGTTCTTTTTCGGAGCATCCTCGGCGAAGAACTGCCGGATCTCCGTCATGGTCTGCCCGTTCAGGGCATTCATCGCTTTTTCCCGGTTGATGGTGAGGATGTATATTCCGTTCTGTTCCTGTATTTGGATGTTTTGGTAGGACATAAATGTTTTATAGGAATAAGTGATGACGAAGGAAGTTTTTATAAGCTGGTCCCCGGTGATCGGCGGAAAATTCAAAAGAAGTAAATTATTTTACTTATTCCCTTAAACCGAATACCCAGGACCAGCCTGAAAAAATTCATCCGTAAATTTTCTCTGCAAACATAAGAAGCCAAATCCAAACAGCTTCTTCTAAAGAGAAAATTAAGCTTTTGCTTCCTGTGAAGTCATGATCGCCTCCTGACGGTTGATCGACTCCTGGTGGATCTCCCGCAGAATGGTGGTAACGAAATCTTTGCTCAAACCTTTAGCCTGACCTTTGGCACTCATGGTTTCCAGGATCTCATTCCAGCGACTGGACTGCAGGATGGCAATATTATTGCGCTTTTTATACTGACCGATGCTGTCCGCCAGTTCCATCCGTTGGGCCAGCAGGTTGAAAAGTTCATTGTCGATGTGATCGATCTCCTTGCGCAGGTGGTCCAGCGTTTCGAGGAATTCGATGTTATCGGTGGTCGGCTCACGGAATACCAGCTGGTCTACCAGCTCTTTGAACTGTGCCGGGGTGATCTGTTGTTTGGCATCACTCCAGGCCTCGTCCGGCGTGGGGTGTACCTCGGTCATGATACCGTCGTAGTTCAGGTCCATGGCCTGCTGGGCTACTTCAAAGAGGGTATCGCGACGGCCACAGATGTGACTGTTATCACAGATCATGGCCAGGTCCGGGAACTGGCGTTTCAGTTCAATGGCGATTTGCCATCTTGGTACGTTGCGGTAGGGGGTTTCTCCGTGGTAGGAAAAACCACGATGGATCACGCCGATCCGGGAAACACCGGCTTTGTAAATACGCTCGATAGCACCGATCCATAATCCCAGATCGGGATTGATCGGGTTTTTGATCAGTACCGGAATGTCTACACCCTGGATGGCATCGGCTACTTCCTGTACGGAGAAGGGATTTACCGTGGTGCGTGCACCCAGCCAGAGTACATCGATATTGTGTTTGAAAGCTTCGTAAACGTGTTCGGCTTTGGCTACTTCCGTCGTTACTTTCAGGCCGGTCTCTTCTTTCACTCTTTTGAGCCACTTCAAACCCGGAGCGCCAACTCCTTCAAAGGACCCCGGCCGAGTGCGGGGCTTCCAGATACCGGAGCGGAACAGATCGATATTTTGTTTGGCTAATTCACGGGCCGTCTGAAGGACCTGTTCTTCCGTTTCGGCGCTGCAAGGACCGGCAATGATGATCGGCCGCTTGTGTGGGTTTTCCAAAATTGATTGCAGTTTCATTTTATTATTTTTTTGATTTGATTAGCTTCTTTCATTAACTCGTAAAATTGCTCGAAGTCCTTTTTGATCAACAGACTGCGGAAGCGGGCCAGTTGATTAATGTGTTCGTCCAATACATCCAGTACGTTATCCCGGTTTTGCCGGAAGATCGGTGCCCACATGTCCGGAGAACTCTTGGCCAGACGTACTGTGGAACTGAAACCACCGCTGGCGAGTTCGAATATCCGGTCTTCATCCTTTTCTTTGGCCAGCACGGTTAGTGCCAGGGCAAAAGAGCTGATGTGCGAAATGTGGGATACATAGGCCGTGTGTATATCGTGCGACTTACTATCCAGGGTAACGATCCGCATCGGAATGCTCCGGTACAGGTTCTCTATTTTTTCCAGTGCGTCTGTGTCGCACATTTCCGTATCTACCAAGACGGTACATTTATCGTCAAACAGATTGGGAATAGCTGCTTCAGGTCCACTGTATTCAGTACCGGCCATCGGGTGGGTGGCTACAAAACGTCCGCGCTTCGGATGCCGGGCTACCAGTTTCAACAGTTGCTCTTTGGTAGAACCTACATCCATAATGATCTGTTGATCTACTCTGTCCAGCAACCAGGGAAGCAACTCCTTCATGGCATCTACCGGAGTAGAAAGCATTACAATATCGGATGCTTCAAGCGCGGCCTCAAGTCTCATACTTTCATCGATCAGCCGGCGGCGAATGGCCTTTTCCAGATTTTCCTGACTTGTATCCACACCGATGATCCGGTGGGCAAAGCCGTTCTCCTTCAGGGTAATGGCGAGTGAACCGCCGATCAGTCCAATTCCGACAATACTAATGGTCATAGTCGTAAACTCAAAAAGTGCGTTTTATACGTTGTAGTGCTTCTGCGAAAACTTCGGTAGTACTACACAACGACACCCGGATATAAGGCACTCCCACACTACCGAAAATGCCCCCGGGGGTGATGAATACGTTTGCTTTTTCCAATACCTCGTCCGTCAGCTTGTAGCCGTCCTCATATTTTTCCGGTATACTTGCCCACACAAACATACCCACCTGTTGCGTATCGTAAGTGCATTCCAGTTCATCCAGCAGTTCAAATACTTTCTGCCGTCTTTCCCTATAAATATTATTGAGGGAGCTATACCATTCGCGGGGCAGGTTTAGGGCCTTAACTGCTGCCAGCTGCATGGGCCGGAACATGCCGGAGTCCATATTACTTTTGAAACGGAGAATGGTAGCCAGATAATCAGCTCTGCCGGCCAACATACCCGAACGCCATCCGGCCATATTGTGGGATTTACTGAGTGAGTTCAGTTCCAGCGCAACATCCATGGCTCCCGGTATGCTAAGCATACTTAAAGGTTCTTCATTCAGAATGAAGGCATAGGGGTTATCATTCACGATCAATATCTGATGGGCCCGGGCAAAATCGATCAGTTCAATGAAAAACTCCCGGCTGGCTGGTGTACCCGTCGGCATATTCGGATAATTGACCCACATGATCTTTACCCGGCTGAGGTCTTCCTTTCCCAGTTCGTTCAGGTCTGGAAACCAGCCATTTTCCGGCTTTAATTCATAATGTCGGATGGTGGCTCCGGTGAGTCGGGCTACAGCGCTGTAGGTCGGATAACCGGGATTGGGCACCAATACTTCATCGCCCGCCTCCAGATAGGTCATGCTAATGTGCATGATACCTTCCTTGGAACCGATCAGCGGGAGTATCTCCCGGTTGGGGTCCAGGTCTACCTGAAACCACTGCCGGTACCAGTCGGCGAATGCCTGCCGGAACTCCGGTATCCCGGTATAACTCTGGTATCCGTGATTGCCCGGCAGGCTGCTCATTTGATGGAGCACGTCGATCACTTCCGGTGCCGGAGGCTGGTCGGGACTGCCGATCCCCAGATTGAGTACATCTTTCCCTTCCGCCCGCATTTCGGCGATCTCGCGCAACTTACGGGAGAAGTAATATTCTTCCACTTCTCCCAAACGAGAGGCCGGCTGTATATTCATCTTTGTTATCGTTGTTTCGGACATGATCTTTCTATTTTACGGACGCCCTTCGACTTCGCTCAGGGCTGACGGCCATTCGCCCTGAAGGGCTCATTGACGGCCGATGCGACTTTCAGCGCATCTGACGGACGGGCCGCTTTCAGCAGCCCTGACGAAGATCCCAAACATAATTTTACCAAAATGATGTTTAGAGCTCCCGTCAGCGAAGCGGCCGTCAGGAATGCCGCAGGCGTTTCGTTCGTCAGGCGCGCTGCAAGCCGCGCCGGTCGTCAGCGAGCAAAGCGAGCGGCCGGGACTTAGTATTCATAATGTTCCCCCCGATGATAAACGCCCATTACATTCAGGTCGTGTGTCAGCGGGCGAATGGCTTCGATGGCCTGTTCGTAACTCAATTGTCCTTCCGATACAAAATCGAGGAAGAACATATATTCCCACGGTTTCCCAATGATGGGAGCCGACTGGATCTTTGTCAGGTTAGCATTATAGGCAGCCAGCACACCCAGTACACGGTATAGCCCGCCCACTTCGTGATTGACGCTAAAGCACAAGCTTACCTTATCCGCATCCGGCTGCTGCACGATCTCGTTCTCTCTTTCCAGTACCAGGAACCGGGTATGATTCTTCTTGTTGGTCTCGATGCCGGGAGCCAGGATCTCCAGATCGTACAGATCTGCAGCAAGGGTGCTGGCAATGGCTCCGACGTGAGAGAGTTTCTGTTCGCGCACAATCTTGGCACTCAGGGCGGTATCTGCGGTTTCCACTAAACGGATATGCGGATATTGGGCAAAATACTCCAGGCATTGAGCGATGGCAATAGGGTGGGAGTGTACCTCCGTCAGATCTTCAATGCGCTGACCGGGAAGGACCAACAGGTTTTGCTTGATGCGCAGGTAAACCTCACCGGTGATTTTCAGCTTCGACTCATTGAGTAAACTGTAGTTGCTCATCAGACTGCCGGCCAGGGTATTCTCAATCGCCATCAGACCGATGTCGGTGTTTTCACCATGTTCAACACCTTTTACCAGCTCCGAAAAAGTGTGGGCAGGAACGATCTCCAATGGCTCGTTCTGAAAACAATGCCTTGCGGCAATTTCGTGGAAAGCCCCGGCATACCCCTGGATGCTGATGCGTTTGGGCCGAACGGCCCCCTTCGTCTGGGCCAGTGTCCCGGATGCTGAATTAGTGTCGTTAAGCATGATCAAAATTTTAAAGATCAATGGCGATTTTCCGGTTCGTCAAAAAAAAATCCCGCTCTGGGCGGGACTTCCTACGATCGTAAATGTTTGCACAATGTAGCAAGTCCCCTATGGTGAACCATAAAAGTAGCCATAAAAGTAAAAGTCAAACATGTTGGTATATTGGTTAAGGTACAGCATAGCGTAAAATAAAAATGGCCCCGTCGGTGCGGGACCACTTTTTATTTTTTATCGTTCACTAAGCATAAAAAATTAGCAGTCCCTCACGGTTGGCCGTAAAAGAAAAAGCTAAAGTAAAAATAGTTATTGCTCAATGAAAGATTCATTATTTTGCAGTTTGTAGCAGCAAACCTAAAGATTAATATTATTTTTTACAAGTCTGACCTCCATTTTTTTGAAATCTTTAATAAATAAACTTGGATCTGAGAATCAGAAAGGCCCTGAATTTCATCGAACGGGAATACGGGAAAAAGATATTGCTGAAGGACCTCGCGCAACAGGCCGGCTTGTCTCCCTTCCATTTTCAGCGCCTGTTCCGGCGGGAGACCGGAGAAAGCCCGGCGGAGTGTCTGACGAGGATCAGGTTGGACCGGGCCGGACATTTATTGCGGGTAAACGCCGATCTCCCAATCTCCCGGATCGCATATGATTGTGGTTTTTCTTCGCCCGCCACTTTCAGTCGGTCCTTTAGCCAACGATATGGTTGTTCCCCTTCTCATTTCCGTAAGGAAGGCCTGTTTTTATCCAATGATCAGTTGCCGGGCGATTTCCCCGTGGAGGTGGTCTATTTTTCGGAAACTACCATTTTTTATACCCATACTTCAGTCTTCCAATCCGATTTCTTGCGGGCGTTCGACTCTGCAAAAGTCTTTTGTCAGTTGGAAGGCATCGAGACCGGGGGAATGTTTGGTGTTTATGCTCAGATCCCCTTCCACATTCCCCGTCAACAACTCAATTACTTTGCGGGAATAGCCATTGACCAAGCGACCGACCGTCTTCCGGCTGACCGCCTCTTTACCATTCCGGCCGGACGGTATGCCCGTTTTTATTCGTCGGTTTCCTACGATGATCTGATCCATGAATTGACCCGTTTTCAGCAGCACTGGCTGAATAAAAGCCCGTATCACATTACCCGGATATTTGCCTTCGAACACATGCTTCCATTTAATCACCAGCAGGATGACCGTCCTGAGCGCTACATATATTTACCGGTGGAGCGATCGTAGCTTATCAATTCATACCTGTAGCAATTATTGCCAATTGTGCAGCCATAAGTAGTAAGTCAATCAGGTCAGTGGAGAAATGAAAGGAATCGGTCGGGATTGCAGTGAGGTGAGCGCTTCGCCCCATTCATTTCGCCTACTAGGATAAAATTATTCACTAACACCATGACTGATGACTATCGACTTGCGACTAGCAACTGAAAGTATTTAATAGCAAGATTTGCAAAGTAGACCGCAAGATGTGCAAAGCCCGGTGTATCACCGACTCCTTTCTTTGCAGAAAAAATAAATGGTTGAATTAATCGAAGTTGCAAAGATCTATCAGAGCCAGGCAGAGACTTTGACCGCGCTTAAAGGGATTACATTTCAGGTAGGGCCGGGTGAAGCTATAGCAATTACGGGAGAATCCGGTAGCGGGAAATCCACTTTGCTCAATGTGGTCGCCGGCATCGACCGGCCGGATGAAGGCGTGATCCGGATTGCCGGACAGGAGCTTGATCAGCTGTCGGAAAAGGAACTGGCCTTGTGGCGTGGTCGGAACATTGGTATCGTGTTTCAATTCTATCAACTATTCCCTTCTCTCTCGGCCCTGGATAACATTCTGTTGGCCATGGACGTAGTCGACTGTCTGCCCAAGACAGAACGTAGTAGCCGGGCCTGGGAACTGCTGGCCCAGGTGGGGCTTCAGGATAAAGGCCGAAAATTCCCTGCACAGCTTTCCGGTGGTGAACAACAAAGAGTGGCTATTGCCCGTGCACTGGCCAACGATCCTCCTTTGCTGGTGGCCGATGAACCGACCGGTAATCTCGACCGTAGGAACGGCGATGTGATCCAAAACCTCTTCTTCGAAATGGTACAACGCGGTAAAAGTCTCATCATGGTCACTCATGCCGACGTCAGCGGGCAATCTTTTGACCGTGTCATTCACCTGGAGGACGGTAAACTAATCGATAAAAAGGAAACGCTATGAAAACCATCATTCGAAAATTGATCAGAGACTGGTGGCGCGTGAAGGGGCAACTGTTACTTTTTTTACTGGCGGCTACTCTTTCATCCTGGGGCATCAGTAGTGTCATCTATGCCTATTTGATGACCAGTCGGGATTTTGAGGAAAATTTTCTGGAGTCCGATCCGGCTCAACTTGTATTGACGCTCAATACCTGGAATGATTCCTTACGTACAGTGTTGGAAGCGCATCCGGAAGTAGAAACAGTGGAACGCCGGGAGATCCTTTCGGCCAGGATAAGGGATGAGAACCGTGAATGGATGCCCATGTTGATCTTTGTTGTTGAGGATTGGGATCGTCTGTCGATCAACCGTTTTGAAGTGAGTTCGAAGACCGATCAATGGACACAGGGACTGATGATCGAAAAACAGGGAGCCGGCTTTTTAGACCTTTCAGCCGGTATCGATTATCAACTGACGGATGGTATTGAGCATCGGGTGCTCCTGGGAGGCTGGGTGCATGATGCCCGATTGCCGCCATCCACAATGGAGCATACTATCTACGCGTATGGCAAGGCCGATCAATTGCTTAATGATACCGGGAATGGTACTTTTCGTATACTGCTTAAGACCAGGCTTCGGTATCCGGATAGGCAACAATTAAATGAATTGGCTGAGGCACTGACAGTCCAAATAGAAAAAGCCGGTAGTGAAGTGAAATATTTCAACATCCCACCTCCGGGTGAGCATCCTCACCAAAATATCGTGGATGGAGTGGCTTTTTTGCAGAAAAGCTTTGGCTGGGTTTTGGTTTTCCTGGGTTTAATTTTACTCAGTCTGATTTTTCTCATCTGGATTTACAATCAGGAAAAAGAAGTTGGTATCTTAAAAGCTATAGGCGCAAATCAGTCTTCTGTTTATACCAGTTATTTGATGGTATTGGTCGGTTGGTTGTTACTGTGTACACTGATCGGTCTGCCATTGGGAAGAATAACGGCTCGGTTTTTCAGTGACTTTGTGGCCATGATCCAAAACTTCGATCCGATCAAGCGGGCATTTCCTGTCTACGTTCCTGTCGGTATCGCCTTTATTACTGTTTCGGTACCGCTGCTAATCGTGTTCTGGCCATTAAGCAGTATGATCCGTAAGCGTGTTCGACAAAATTTCCAGCAAACCTTTTCAGCTACCTTTAACGGATGGGTGATGAAAGCACAGGATCTACTGCCAGGTGTCCGATTCCGCTATCCTTTCAACAATCTTTTTCGCCGAACCTGGCTCAGCCTGCTAATGATCGTATTGCTAAGCACGGGGATCGGCTTATTTTTATTGGGAAGTAATTTACGGTATGCCATCAGAGCCGATCTGGATGACTTTTTCGCCAATACCTCATACCCCGTTCGGGTACAGGCAAAGATGTCAGCGGAACAAAGTCGTTTTCTGGCCGCCATGCCGGGTATCGCATCCTGGGTGAAGATCTCGCGGGAACCGATCACTTTCATCGATCCGGAAACCGGCGTAGCGGTGGCCTCCGTTATGAAAGTATTGCCATCAGAATATCAGTTTTCCGAAAAATTGTTGATCCGAGGGGCACTGGAGCAAAATTGCCCCAACTGTCTGTACATCAATCAGGGCTATCTGGATGAATTTGGGACACTACCCATTGGAGATAAGGTTTCGCTCATCGATACTTCGGGGAACACTTCAACGTGGATATTCGCAGGAGTCATCAAAGATATCGGTGCTTCGCCGCAGTGCTACCGGTTTACGGAAATGCCAATAGAGCAGGTAGATGAGATCGGATTCCAGCTCGAAGAAGAAGTGAAGGATGAATCGGAAGTGATCAAACGGATCGAATCTGCTTTTGCTGCGGAAGGGATCGTGATCACCCGTTTGTTCAGTACCGCCCGGTCCATTGCCATGTTGGAGGATCACCTTGATCTTTCTTTCATGAGTATTCAGGCTTTAGGTGGGCTTACACTGATATTGGGACTGTTGGGGCTGTTAATCCTCACGGCTCTCATCATACGGGAAAGAACCCACGAGATAGGTATGCTGAAAGCGATCGGCACCAGCTCCAAGAAGATTAAAAATTTGATCGGGTGGGAGATAAGTATGATCACTCTGTTGGGGAGTGCTGTGGGCTTGTTGCTTTCAATTGTATTTACCCCGCTTTTTTGCGAACTCTATGGTAATATGTTGCTACACACAGGATTCGCCCCCTCGCGCGACTGGTTGATGGCAGTAGGAACGATTATGGGATTCGGCGTTCTGCAATACATCCTCCTTCGCTGGTATGTTAGCCGGCAGATCATGAACCGTGCTGCCACGATGTTGAAGAAAGCTTATTAAATACGTTAAGGACCATAACTCACGGATTAACGCCTTCTTAACGGTGAACAAAGGTAAAGGTGCTTTATTTTTGTAGAAAAAGGATATGAGGAAGCCCTTACCTATTACCCGATTTCTTGTACAGATCATTGGATTGGCCATCCTGGTGAGTTTACCGGTGGTTGATATCAATGCTCAGGAGGAGGAAACTGTCCCGGCATTTTCCCCTTATCTCTACCTCAATGCCAACCTCCAGGCCGGACTGCCCTTCCAGCTTTTTAAGACCAACGGCCAGCACGAAAGCTATGGTGGAGGTGGTCTGTTCCTGGTTCAACTGGGGCCGCGTCCGCTCTACGCCGGACTGGAAGGAGCAATGCATCGCTTTGATAGCGAAGCGGTCAATTTTGAGGAAGTGATCAACGGATTTGTGGAACAATTCGAACAGACTACTAAGAACAATGCCTTGTTGGCACATTTTGTGCTGCGTATCCAACCGTGGGACAATAGCCTGTTCCGGCCCTATCTGGATGGCTTGTTCGGCACCAAATACTTCTTCACCCGTACCACCATTGAAAACCTGGAAACCGAAGACACACAAAGCAATCTTGAGCAGGAAGACTGGGCATTAAGCTATGGCGTAGCGCTGGGGTTACAACTCGGATTTTTCCGTAATGAAGCCGTTACCATTGACCTGCGTTGCAGTGTGTTGACTGGAAATAACTCCACTTTTTTGGCCAGAGACCCAAATGCATCGCCGCCATATTTTGCTCCGGTTGAAGCGTTCTGGGAACGCAATGCACCGGCGGCTATGCTAATCCCTCAGATCGGAGTGACGGTGGATCTGAGTACGGTAGATTATTATTAACCAGGCCCTGAGCGAAGCTGAAGAGCTGACGGAACCACAACAACCTGGACTTTGGACTGTTGTTATTCATCAAACAGATGAGGCAGATGCAGCAAAAAAAGATAGTAGTGGCAGTGGGAGGTTCCAGCGGCTCGATTTACGCCAAGGTGTTATTTGATCGGTTGCAGCAGTTGCGGGAGCAGTGGACAGCCGTTGGTGTGGTGATGAGCGATAATGCCAAATACAACTGGGAGCTGGAATTGGGTGACCGCAGCTATGATCAGTACCCGTTTGATCACTATGAGAAGAAGGATTTCATGGCACCTTTCGCCTCCGGATCGGCCCGTTATGGTACCATGATCATTTGTCCCTGCTCCATGGGTATCATCGGCCGCATTGCCTCGGGTGTCTCCGATGATCTGACCACCCGTGCGGCGGATGTGATCCTGAAAGAACGGCGAAAGCTGATCCTGGTGCCACGCGACACGCCGTACAGTCTGATCCATCTGGAAAATATGAAACGTATTACCGAAGCCGGTGGTATTATCTGTCCGGCGAGCCCCTCGTTTTATAGTAAGCCGTCTACTTTTGAAGAACTCGCCGCTACGGTAACCGACCGGGTACTGGATCTGGCTGGCTTTGATCTGGATACTTATCGCTGGGGGGAATGATGTTGTGATATTAAGATGATGTAATGTTGTGATGCGGTGGTGTATTTTGCAAATATCATGTCATCAGTACGCCGATCAGATGCATTGGAGGTTCTCAAAATCACTCACTATATCTCCGTCTCACCATATCTACGTCTCACTGGCTCACTTCCTTCACCAGATACACATACACCGGAAAGTGATCCGAATATCCACCCATATAGTTGTCGAAGTCGAAGGTGCGGAAAGGATAGCCTTTGTACCGTCCTTTTTTCTGTATAAGATAGCTTGGGTTGTGAATATAAGTACGGTAATAATGGTAGCCGGATGAGTTGGGATCCACCAACGGATAATTCAGTATGATCTGATCGAACAAACTCCAGGCATCGCGGTAAGCCAGGGTACCGATGCCTTTTTTGTAATAATCATACATCGGATTGTAAAAGCCTTTAGGGCGTACTTTACTGATCTTGTTCTGCGCCCGCAGTACTTTTTTGACACTGGGGCTGACCGGATCGTCGTTCAGGTCACCCATGATGATGACCTTGGTTGCCGGATTGATGGTGCTGAGCGAATCGCTGATCTCTTTGCAGCGCAGCGCCCCGGCATTGCGATAATCCCGGGTAGCACTTTCCCCACCGCTCCGTGAAGGCCAGTGATTGACCAGTACATACAGCGGATCACCATCAAAAGTGCCGCCCACCAGAAGGATATCCCGGGTGAAAACACGCTCGCCCTGGTCATTGAATATGAGCAGGGGAATGGCCTTACTTTCGCTGACTTTGTAATATTTGCTTTGATACAATAAGGCCACATCGATGCCGCGCCGGTCGGGAGATTCGTGGTGTACGATCTGGTAATGGCGGTCCTTTACGGCGTCCTGCATCACAAAATCCTCCAATACTTTGCGGTTCTCTACCTCCGCTACGCCTAGAATGGCCAGTCCATCCGGATTCAGTTCGGTTCCCAGTTCAGATACTACTTTGGCGAGGTGTTGCTGTTTTTCGTGGTAGATTTCCTCATTCCACAACTTTTTTCCGGTAGGAGTAAATTCTTCATCCAGCTTTTTCGGGTCATCCTCGGTATCGAAGAGGTTTTCGAAGTTGTAGAAGCCGATGGCACCGACCCGGGCCGTTTTATGCTGTGAAAATGCTATGGTACTTGCTGTAATAAAGAAAAGGAAAATGAAAAGTCTTCTCATTTTGGTAATTTGGGAATTGAGCTCGCAAGTTATTATCATTTCTGCAAAATGCCAAAAGTTGCCCCTTACCAAGATAGTCGTCTGCTAAAATGGAAGGTAATAGGCCCTATTGGCTACCCGGCATCCCTTTTCCCTATGCCAACTACTCAATACACGCAAGTATTTTTTACGGTAAATGCTTCTGGATTTGAAATGTAAACAGAAGGAGCAAATCGCGTAGTGCGCCTCCGGCTGTTATCCGACCTTTCACATTTGACTAAGTCCGTTAAGCGAAGGCTGAGCCTAAGCGAGGCTTTTGCTTAACGGACGTTATGAACGAAACCGTCAGCCACAGGGCGCTATTATGGGCAAAGTATTCGATTTTATCTTTCTAGCTATTGAGGAGTGTCAGACTTGTTGACCCTTCCATTTGTTCCTGGCCGTATAAATATGCGATTCAAAACGGTTCCTAAATGGCAC
>JAGQXH010000001.1 GCA_020436695.1 Lewinella sp.
CCTGGATCTTACAAATGGAAGCCACCAGTGCAGGGCCACAGATGACCAAAGGGCAAAGTTTGTACACCCGTTACTGTGCCAGTTGCCACCAAAATGATCTACAGGGTCTGCCGCAAAGCGGCTATCCCACTCTGATCGATCTCTCCGACCGATTGGCCAAAGAAGAGGTCTCCAGCCTGATCACCACCGGCCGGGGTATGATGACCGGCTTTCCACAACTGGATGCCGATCAGAAAAATGCGATCTTGGCCTTTCTGTTCAATGAAGAGAAACAGGAGGTAGCCACCGATCAGGGCAACACTTATCCTCTGCCCTATCGCCATATGGGGTACAATAAATTTTTGGATTCCAATGGGCTGCCGGCTATCACCCCGCCCTGGGGCACCCTGCACGCCATCGATCTGAATACCGGTGACTACAAGTGGTCGGTCACTTTAGGGGATACCGAATCGCTAAAGGCAGCAGGGAATCCGCCTACGGGTTGCGAAAGCTACGGCGGTCCCGTCATCACGGCGAATGGGCTGCTCCTTATCGCCGGGACCAAGGACGGTTATTTCCGTGCTTTTGACAAACATACCGGTGCACTACTGTGGGAGACTAAATTGCCTTTTGCTTCTTTTGCCACTCCGGCGACTTATGAAGTGAATGGCAAGCAGTATGTAGCGCTGGCCTGTGGTGGAGAGAAACTGGGAACGGCAAAGGGGAATTTGGTGGTGGCTTTTGCGTTGGAGTAGTGCCTAAACCCTCAAATCAAAAGTGAGAAAAAGATCATACCGGGGCAAGGACGGAAAAATTTGCTAAATTGAAGTTTAGGCCTTACTTTTATTACTATTGAATTCGCCATTTGAGACCAAGATCATATCCACAAACCGGTCCCTACGTAGTTCACTTCATACCAATGCTGCTTTCTCCGAAGCGGGAATGAGGTATTTCCCGCAGCTCTCACATTACGAATTGTCCCTATCTACTTATGGAGTTTGATAAGCACTCATCTTCACCGATAAAAAGAAGTGATCATTGATGCCCACACCAGTATAGTCATTTACCAACTGCGGTAAAAATGTTACCAGTTACACCTGATCTCTTACCAGCTACCGGAACGGGTAGTGAAGGGATCAAATATTAATCACAACTTGTAACAAGTTTCAAGGAAAGAATTACCTAACCCTAGAATCTAATATCATGTCCATCTTTTCCTATGCTGTATTATCTGTTGACGGTGGAGGCATCCGCGGTATTATCCCCGGCATTGTACTGGCCGAAATAGAACGCCGTACCGGCAGGCCCATTGCCGAATCTTTCGATCTGATCGCCGGCACCTCCACGGGGGGAATTCTGGCGGCCGGGCTGACCATACCCGATGAAAAAGGGAAACCGAAATTCTCGGCCGAAAAACTAATAGAGCTGTACACCGGGCCCAATGGCCAGGAGATCTTTCACAAAACTTTCCCCGGTGCGCTGAACTACAGCCGTTCGATATTCGGCAGCCTGTTCTCCGGTAAACGGATAGAAGGCATTCTGGAACGGGAGTTCAAAGCTGCCAGACTGAAGGATGCCTGTACCAATTTGCTGATCACCTCCTACAATACTCAGGAAAAGAAACCTTTCTATTTCAAATCCTCTCTGGCACGGGAAACGGAAGCGGAAGACTTTCCCCTCCGGGAAGTGGCGAGATGCACTTCAGCGGCTCCCATTTATTTCCCACCGAAGCAGGTCAGCTACGGCGGCATGATCGGAGACCAGGTTATTCCCGATCTCGCGCTCATCGACGGCGGCGTATTTGCCAACAACCCCTCTGTGCTGGCTTACGTAGAGGCCATCCGGATGTGGAAAGAAACTGATGAATATAAAGAGCAATTTAAACGCCCGGTCCAGGCTATGATGGAAGCCGCAGAACAAACTACCGACGGCACCAGGGACATGGCGGCTTTTGTACAACCCGATAATTTTGCGCCACCCGTATTCTTCGTTTCGATCGGCACCGGTCATTCCGGAAAAAAGCACTCTTACAAAAAGGTCAGGAGCTGGGGTGCCAGACGCTGGTTGTTGCCGCTGATCGATATCTTGATGCAAGGCGTCTCCGAATCTGTCGATTACCAGATGCAATACCTGTTACCTCCGTTCATGGACAGCCAAAACAATCCGCATCCGCGCTATTACCGCTTCAATATTAAGGTCGATCCGGAATTTTCGGATATATCCGACGCTTCGAAGAAGAATACTGAGCAATTGGTACGTTACGGGCAAGAGTTGGTTGCCCAAATGTCGGAACCACCTAAGATCAGTCAGGAGGAACTGGACCGGCGTGGCGGTGTGGCTCCCAAAGCCCCACTGGATATCATTGTGGAAAGACTACAGGACGTGGCCAATCAGCGGTTGCTGCGTGAATTGAGGGAAGCACACCAGAGTAATTGATGTAAGCCGCTAGTCTTAAGTCCATAGTCGTCAGTCAGAGTGATGAGTGGTAAAATGCAGTGCGGCATTGCGAAATTACCGAGATCGAAGCCTTCGTTTTGCAGCAAGTCGGATCAATTCATTTCATTTTACCACTGACTTACGACTCATGACTGGCAGACTAGCAACTTGAAGTAATTGATGAGGCGGAGTACCATTTTAATTTAAAACCTAAACCCACTCAATCATGGCAACAGGTATTTCATTACATATCGGCATCAACCATCTGGATACCAACCACTACTGGCTCAATGAGGTAGAACGCTGGGACGGCCGGTTGAAAGGTTGTGAAAACGATGCGGAAGCCATGGAAAAACTGGCGAAAGCGCAGGGATTTACCACTACGATCTTGCGTTCGGAGGCAGCTACCCGGGAGAATGTGACCAGGCATATTCTGGCAGCAAAAGATGCACTCTCCGCCGGTGACATTTTCTTCCTTACCTTTTCCGGCCACGGCGGGCAGGTAGATGATTTTTCCGGGGATGAGGAAGAGAATGATCCGCACCCAATGGATGAAACGCTGTGCCTGTTTGACGGTCAGTTGCTCGACGATGAGCTGTTTCAGCTCTGGGAACAATTTGGTGCCGGGGTACGCATTCTTTTCCTGTCGGACAGTTGCCATAGTGGTACGATCTCCAAAGGGATCGACGAGTTTTTCTTCGGGTCGGAAGAGGCCGGGGTCAGCCGGCTGATGCCCAGGGCCTCCACTTCGGCTACGTATACGAAAAACCTTGCGTTCTATCTCGGGTTACAGTCTCCCGAAAACCGGACCCGGGATGCTGATATCCGGGCCCATATCCTGCAGCTATCCGGCTGCCGGGACGGGGAACTTTCTCTGGAAGATCAGAATGCAGAACTACCCCACGGTTTTTTCTCACGGGGTATACTGACGAATTGGAACCCCGAGAAAACGACTGACTATACAAAACTATTTGAATCACTTGAGCCACTGATGCCGGAACGCCAACACCCCAGTATCGTCCATTTCGGAGGAAGCGAAGCAGGCCGGCTGGCTTTTTTGAACAGTAAACCGTTTATGATCGGCTAAGATTAAATTAAAATTATCTTTAATGTTTGCAAGAAATATCCAGATATTTCGTGGATTTATCCAGACCGGATCAGTTGAAACCCACTAGTTTTGATTGGTCTTATCAAGCAACACTACATAAGCGAACTACCATGATCCATGCCTTGAGAGCTGCACTACCCTTTCCGTATGCAACAGGACTGCTTTTTTTGCTGTTGTTCTGCTACATATCATCAGGTTGCGACCGGAGACCGGCCTTCCATCCCACCACTAGTCAGTCGCTGAGTTTACCGGAACTCGAAGTGCTCTCCCATACCGACAGCATCATTCAACGGATCGAGACCATGTCCGGTACGCAGCAAAAACTAGATACTTTACTTAGCCTAACAAACGAGATGAAGGACTTCGACGTAGATGCCGCCCTGCGCTACGCCAATGAAGCTTACAAGTTATCTACCCTGAAGGCCCGGGATCTTTACAAAGGCATCAGTCTGTACTATATTTCTCTGTTAAAAAGCCGTAAACGTACCTACGGTGAGGAAAGTAAAAATGCATTGGAAGATGCCCATATGAGCAACCGGATATTCAAGAGGCTGGAGGAAAAAGCATGGCAGGCCAGAGTCTATAACCTGATCGGGATCATTTTTTATCGCAAGGAAAAAGCAGATTCGGCCCGTCATTATCAACATCTGGCGCTGGACCTGCTCGATCAGGCTCATCTGGACAAAAAAGATTCTTTGTCCTTTGCCGGGGAGATACTCCATGATCTGGGAAATACCTACTACAAGCAGAAAGACACGACTCAAATTTTTACTTATTATAGAGAAAGCCTTTCAAATTACCAGCAATCTGGAAATCTTCCGGCCTTGGCCAAACTACAAAGTGACATGGGGAATGTTTTTCGGGATGTCGGTAATTTTGAAAAAGCTATTTCGCTCTATCAACAGAGCCTGGCATTTATAAAAAAAAATCAGGATCGAAATATGCTGGCAACAGTATGGGATAATTTAGGAAAGCTATACAAAAAACGCTACATCAGTCAAAAAAATGAATCGGATGTGATTCTGGCTCTTGCTGCTTTTGATAGCACATTAGCCTATCAGAGAGAGAATTTCTATATTCCACTGGAAAGGATCGGAGTTACTTATCACACCTATGCCTATTTTACAGATGATGAAACCCTTCTAGACTCAGCGCTCTATTATTACGGTCAAACTATGAGTCAGGCTGGTAAGGAAGGCGCCATATTAATCATGCAAAATATGGTCAACCAAATTACATTAATATGTAATGCCATGGCCGAAGATCGTGCTCCGAAAAATAACTACTGTACTCAGCTCTTTCAAACCTCCCCTGAAGATTTTCTTATCCAGGGGTACCAATCTGTTATCGATACCGTTACCGCCACTCTCGAAGAAACCAGCCAGCAACTGGTGCAATTCGAACGCGAAGAAGTCGAAGTAGAGGCTTTTCGTCAACGACGCAACCAACTATTGATCAGTGCATTTATCCTATTACTCGCTGTGCTGGTTTTTCTAATCCTGCTACAGGGGCAGCAACAGAAGAGACTCAAAGCCCGAATGGAAGCCCTGCGGGCCCAGATCAATCCGCACTTTATTTCCAACAGCCTGAACGCCATCGAAAATCTGGTGAACCACAACCAGCCGGAGGCCGCTTCCCGCTACCTGATCCATTTTTCCCGCCTGTCCCGGCGTATCCTGAACGGATCGATCGACTCAACCATTTCGCTGGCAGATGAATTGAAAACCCTGGAGCATTTCCTGGCATTGGAACAATTGCGTTTCCGGGACAAACTGGAATATGAGATCCAGGTCGATCCTGACCTGAATCCGAATATCGTCGAAGTGCCGGCCATGATCCTACAGCCCTACGCCGAAAACGCCATACTACACGGTATTAAACCTAAGCCGGAGCCCGGGCACTTAAAAGTATCGGTGAAGCAGGAAGGCAAATTCGTCATCTGCATCATTGAAGACGACGGCGTCGGCCGGGAGAAAGCCCGTCAGATCAAGGCCAATTCCGTGCTGAAGAACCGGTCGGTGGGCATGAAGATCACCGAAGAACGATTGCGTTCCATCGGTAAAAATAAAAATGCCAAGGTGGAGATTATCGATCTGTACGATCAGGCGGGCGAAGCTGCCGGCACCCGGGTCGTGCTGAAATTTCCTATCCAAATCAAAAAAACAATATCCAACGGTCAGATGCCGGTAAGTGGTGTCTGAGCTATCTGAACCTTATCTCTTAACCCAATAAATACTTATTCAACCCATGTCAAACACATTTGAAAACGGCTATGCCCTGCTCATCGGCGTTAGCGAACAAAAAGACAGCAGGATCCCTTCTCTGGGAAGCGTGCGGAACGATATCGAAAGATTTCGGGATCTATTGATCAATCCGGCTTATTGTGCCTATAAACCCGAAAACGTGTTGGTCCTTACCGGTAAAGATGCGACGAAAGCCAACATCAAGAGCGGCCTGGATAAGCTGGAGAAATTGATCAAAGCCAATACCAGCGGCGATGCCACGGGGATCATCTATTATTCCGGCCACGGATTTCAGGAGAAGGAAGGTACTGAACTATTGCTTATTCCTCACGATGCGATTTTAGATGCAGCGGAACTGGAAGATTCAGCCATTAAGGATTCCTATCTTCAAAAAAAGATAGAAAACAGTATTAAACCCAAAAGACTAATGCTTTTGCTGGACTGCTGCCAGGCTGGGGCCATCGGATCACAGCCAGTGGACCTGTCTGAGGTGGAAGCCATTGCGGATGTTCAGGCAGCTAGCCCAAAAATCTTTGTTTCTGAAGATAATACAGAGCCTTTAGGCAAAGATATCAGAGAGGAAATGGCCAAGGTCATACCCCCTCCAGGTGAAGAAACCAATCAACAAACCGGTTCCAAACCCATTCCCGGTACCGAAAAGCGCTACAGTACACCACCGCAGATCGGTGACGGCCGGGCCGTCTTGGCGTCCTCTCAGGATCAGGAAAAATCGTGGATACTGCCGGATCCTCCCGTGAGTATTTTCACCTATCATCTCATCGAAGCCTTTACCGGCTATGCGCCGCACCTACCGGATGCCACCGAAGTAAACATCCTGAGTGTGATGGATTATGTATCGGTAGCAGTACCAAAAAGTGCACAAAAACTCAATAACGAGCCCCAGCACCCCACCTTCCGCATGCACGGCGACAACTTCCCGGTAGCGAAACTCATGGGTGGAAAAGGGCTGGCTCCGGGTGCTCCTCTTCCTAGGCCGGAAGGTATGGAACCAGTGCCGTCGAGTGTGATCAATACCTGGAAAAACAACAATTCCAGCGTAGTCGGTAACTTCAATATTACCAATCAGGACATTACCGATTCGGAGATCCATATCACCCAAACCGATAATCGTAGTGAGGGGAACAATGCCGGTGGCGATCAGGGTACCGCTGCAAATGGAACGGCCGAACTCAAAGAGCTCTTCGAAACGGTCTCCGCCGAAATAGAAAAAATGAAAAATGATCCGGCTACCGAAGACAGTACCGTTCTGGTAGAACACCACACCAAGAAAGCGGAACAAGAGTTGCTGGAAACCCCGCCGGAAGAAATGGACAAATCCAGGATCGAAAAATGGCTGGACAGTCTAAAGGAGAATGCGCCCAATATCCTGGAGAAAGTAGCGGATATTGTAGCCAATCCCAAAGAAGGGGTGGCCATCGGTATCCGTACGATCGCCGATCTGGTGCGTAAGGTTAAAGCGAACTGATCCGTCGTCGTACTATTATTCACCTGCTCTGCGTCGGGAAACCGGTCAAAACCGATAGACTTTGACCGGTTCCCAACTGCGGGCTTGTGAACATGCATTTCAGTGGAAGATATATTGAGGATGGCCTGGCGAAGAGCGTACCTTGGTCCGATCCAGCCTATTTCACCGGTGATCAATAACGTCCTACAGAAGGCCTATTGCTAATTCTTTCTCACCAATTGAAAAATCAGAACGCAGCGATCTTATGTCGGACGAAAAAAACAACATAGAGGAAGTCAGTGACGAGAAGAAGAAAAACACCGCCAAAGTAGAGGGTCAGGGGAATCTCGTCTTACAGGAAATTAGCGGCAGTACCATTACCATCAACACCGGGTCCAGCCCGGAGGTTATTGCCCAACTTAAGCGCTTTAAAAATGACATAGATGATCTGGGATCGCTGGTAGAAGAATCCATCAGGATACTGCTGAAGCAAAATAAAGAGGAAGACTACAAGGAAAAGATCCCGGCTTTGCTGCGCATGGCTTCCTTTAAGTTTTTCTGGCAGCTTACCGATGCGGATGGACGATTTGAACATCTCGGCAAATACACAGCGGGTGACCCACCCTCATTTGAGCGACTGAAGAAGGTCAGTGATCATTTGCTGCCCGTTGTACAAAAGGAGGTGGATGGGGAGGAGGTCAAAGTATTGGATTGGGTCCGTGATTGTGGTCAGAAAGAGAAACATGTGCTGATGGTGGGCGAAGCCGGCACGGGCAAAACCGTATCCATGCTATGCCTTTGGCAGGAACGGCTCGAAAATGAGTCTTCAACTACCATACCGGTCTACATTCCCCTGAATCAGTACAACCACGCCTCGGCAGAAGTCCGCAAAACTTTCATTACCGACTATATTGCCCGCCAGTACCTGGGAGCAAGAATTTTGGAGAATAAAGTCGTAAAAGGCCTTTGGGACTGGCTGAATGAAAGCCCCGATAAAAAAGAACCGAAGCTGTTGCTACTGCTGGACGGATGGAATGAGATCACGTCCGACATTACACCTTTGCTGGTCAATCTGCAGAAAGAATGGGTCGAACTGGCTGACAAGGGAGTTCAGCTAATGATAAGTACCCGCATTCAGGCCAATTACAAATTTGCCGGTGCACTCAGCGTGGGGATCATCCAGCCCTTAAATGAAGACCGCCTAAAAAAATATCTGAAAACAGAGGGGCTTTTCACTCCTGGCCGCAAGGTAACATCCCGGTCAATCAGCGCCTCTTCTACACAGGAGCAGGAAGATACCCTAAGCGATCTGTTGAAAAACCCGCTGATGCTGTCCCTATATGCCGGAGTTAGAGAATCGTCGCAAAAAATAGATCATGCAGAGACGGGGAGCTATTTAAGCCGGACAACGGAGTTGATCCGTCATTTTGTCGACCTGAAACTGGAACGTTTCCAGGATGACAATGAACAAGAACCGCAGAAAGGCGTCCGCGGCCATTTTTTGATCAACTATCTGCTTCCTTACATCGCCTATTATATGGAGCAAAAGGAGCTTCCGGAGATCGGAGAAAAAGAGCTCGAAGTAGTGATCAACCGTGCTTTCCAGCGCTTTGACGAGCCCGATTTTTTCCGCAACTTCTCTT
The DNA here is from genome assembly GCA_020436695.1 of Lewinella sp. Lineage (GTDB taxonomy): Bacteria > Bacteroidota > Bacteroidia > Chitinophagales > Saprospiraceae > Flavilitoribacter. The sequence goes on from JAGQXH010000001.1 coordinate 8,875, forward strand.
TTCGCCGTCACATTAAAACATACCGAACGTATATTCGGTCACTTCGGATCGGCATTTTGCCGCTGGTGGAAGAAATTGACCGTTTCGAGGAACTGATGAAAGATTTCACCAATGAAGTATACCCGGTAGCCGGCGAAGGAAGAATATTACGCTTTATTCATCAGAGTTTTCAGGAGTTCTTTGCCGCCAAACATGTGCTGAATGAGATCAACATGGCCTTGGAAGAAGAAGTGTTGCCGGAGATCCTGAAAGAACAGATCCTTTCTCCGGTGCTGCAACTGAGACTGGGAGAACTCATCGGTGAACACCTCAACCCGGCGGAATTGCATGCACAGCAGGTCATAGACGAAGATGATTATCCCCACCGGAAATGCCTGGAAAAAGTACTCGATCTCAGCCGCGGCATCTTTGACCGGGATCAACTGGGTTATACGGTATGGAATGTATTGAGTATCTGGAAAACCTTGCGAGGTTCTTTCGCCGGAGCCGATCTATCCAATCTGCACCTCAGCAATTTCAGTTTTCATGGCCTTAACTGCAGGTATGAAGGTCCGGACGGCCTGAAGTTGGAAAGCCGATGGGAAAAAAGCGGTTTGTCACCTAAACAATTCTTCCCGCAGGGACATAATAAGACGGTCACCCGGGTTCGGGTAAGTCCGGATGGTCAATACCTGGCCACAGCTTCGGAAGACCATACCATCAAGATCTGGTCTGTGGCCACCAATGAATTTATCAGGAGTCTCGAGAGCAAATACGGACATCAGGAAACCATATATTCCATCGCCTTCAGTCCGGACAGTAAGCGACTGGTATCCGCCGGAGCCGATCGCAAATTGATCGAGTGGTCACTGGCCGATGGTAGCTGCCTGAATGTTATACGTGGTCATACCCAGACCGTACGCCAGGTAGCTTACCATCCGATGGGAGAAAAAATAATTTCCGCTTCGGAAGACGGCACGCTGCGGGAATGGTCGTCGCATACCGGAAAATGCCTGCACATTTTCAATCCGGCGATGAACGACTCAATTGATCCTATTATCAGTATTTGCTATACCGGGCAGGGAAAAACCATCCTGATCGGCACGAAAAACGGCACAATCCGGGAATACACCGAAGGTCAATACCAGAAAAATAGCGTTTTTGATCAACAACATGTACTGGCCATAAGCCTTGATCCGTCCGGAAAGAAATTTATAGCGCTTTCTCCCATGACTACTGAGGCAAAACAAGGGTGGTCTGTCCGTGAATGGTCACTCCTTACGGGTAAGGAAATCCAGACCTATCACCTGAACGAATCCATCGAATTTGATCCTGGTGTACGTTACACTGATATTACCTACAGCCCCGATGGCAAATATATCCTTGCTGCCGGCCCGGACCGAATAGTTTATAAATGGTCCATAGAGTTGACTTCCTCACCCGACAAAAAGAACCTGGCTACGCAATCTTTTACGGGGCATTCACGGCGCGTCACCAGTATCGCTTACCATCCGGACGGAAAACAATTTTATTCTGCTTCGTTTGACGCCTCCGTAAAGATCAACACGATTGCAAACGAGCAGATCGCGTATACCTTCTCGCCTGCGATTGCTCCCTACAATACGATCTACCGGGATCCGGATTCCAATATAGTATATGCCTGTTCGGAGAACGGTAATATTCACCAGTGGAGCCTGGATCTTTTTACTCCCCGCCTGGAAAAGGTCATTAAAAACGACCTGGCGGCTTACGGCGCAGCTTCCTATAAAAGTGATAAAGGAAACTGGCTGGTAGCCGGAGGACATAATGGCCTGATCCGGATCTGGGATCTAAAGGATCAGAGCATCAAAAGAGACTTCACTGAGCATGAGAAAAGAGTAACCTATCTGATCCTGCACCGACAAAGTGGTCAGGTGATCTCTGCCGATGATGATGGAAACTTATTACTTTGGAAATTAGAAGAAGAATCGAAGGCGCACCGTTTTCCCATTCAAAAAGGGCAGGCCCTCTCCCACATGGCGTTGAGTCCGGATCCGGATGATCTACGTTTTGTAACCAGCTTAGAGAAAGGCAAACTGATAATATGGAAAGCCGACCCCGAACAACTTGAACCAATAATTGAAAAGGATCACGGTGACCTGGTCTATGCAGTTGATTTTAACGGAAGGTATCTGGTATCAGGTGGTTATAAAAAAGGAGAAATAAAGGAATGGGACCTTGAAACAGGAATGAAAACCTCACTCTCCTGGAAAGCCCCCGATAAGGGAAAGATCACATATATAACTTACAGTCCGGATCAACGGAAAGTCCTGGTGGCAGTGCGCGAGCCCAATTGTCTGTATGAATTACCGATTCTGGAAAAAAACCGGGATCTCGATAGATCGGCCCAAAAAATATTCACCGGTCATGATGACTTCATTCTGGCCGCAGGGTACAGCCGGGACGGCAAGTACATTTATTCCGTAGGACAGGATGCAGCCCTGAAAATGTGGGATGTGGAAAAAGAGGAATGCCTTTGGTCCAGGATCAATATACCGGAGTTGAAAGTGGCCGGTCTTGATCTTTCTCAGGTCCACTGGATGGAGCCGCTAACCGATTTTGAATGGGAGTGGTTGCAATTATATGGCGCTATTGTGTAAGAAGATTTCATTCTTTATCTTGTTAGTTATCAGCCATATAGAGTGAAATAATGATGGATTGGATTGCTCTAATGGTACGGATGGATGGTTTTATGGCCGGTATGGTTATTATGGCTGAGCTGGCTAGCCATAATAACCATATCAGCCATATAGCAAGTTGCCTCATCATTTTCAACACCGCGCTGATCACGGTTACATTTATTCTGTCGAAGGGCCTTTCTCAACTATTTATGCTATTTTAATCAACTCGTTTAACCTAAATCCAGTTAGATATGATCCACAAGATTCTGAAAAAACAAACTTCTTCAAAAAAGATCCGGCTCCTGGGTGGAGTATTGGATAACAGCAACCCGGAACAGATCAAAGCCGCAACACCGGGACTACTTGCCGTGCTGAGCGTTTCGCTGGTCGGAAAAGCCACTACCAAGGAAGGAGCGGTTCAGCTTAGTAACACCCTGGCAAACAAACAGCCATCCGGTCAGGACAATGCCGACATGATCAAAAGCCTGCTGGGTAATCATCAGGATAAAGTCTATGAGATCATCGGCAATGAAAGCGGCATGGGGATCAAAGACGTCAGTCGCCTCACCAGTCTGCTTACAACCGACTTCTTGCAGGAGTTAGCAGATGTAAAAAAGAAAAAGAATCTGAATATCAATGATCTGGCGATCCTGCTGAAACAAACAAGCCAAAATATCCCACTAAGTGGGCCAATGACTGAAATTGTTAATCATATTGAAACTTTCCATACTTCCGGTCAGCAAATAGGTGGCAACATGGGAATAGCCGGTTTTAAAGACGGCATCCATAGTCAGCCAGATGATGATAACGCTTCCGGGAACATAGTGATTGGGCGCCCTGGTGGAGTGAAAGATGTCGATACCTCCAACGATCAAAGTCCTCCTACAGGGGGGGGGATTCCGGGAAAAGTAGGAGGTTTCGGAGGATTTAAGTAAAACAGCCCGTATTCCCTCAGGCGGCACTGCCTCGGAAGGCTAAAAACAGAAAAAATGAATGATAAGGTCTTCGATTTTTTCATAAAATAACTGCCCGGGAGAAGATCGAACAAGTGAATCTGGAACTGGAGGGCAGTACGCTGGAAACGACCGGGAAAGCAGTATCCCAGACGATCCAGTTCCTGATCATTAGCTGTGCCAAAAAGGCATCAGCACAGGAAGGGGGCTATCTGGCGGAATAACTTCCTGTAGGAAACAACGAAGGAGCTCAGTCAGGTAAACCCTGTTGTCAATATCATGATGAGGTTTCTTGACCACGATGGGGATGGCTCCATCCTGGACGATATCTCAGGTTTGGGCATGAAGATACTCGGCGGATTTTTCGACAAGGATCGTAAAGGCTTTGGAGGTTTCAAACAATAAGCAGGGAAGTATGCAATCCATAGGATAGCATTGAGCCATCTAATGGATCAATCCGCCAGCAGCAATTACAAAACTATTTTTTAACAAAAAATTGATTAGCCATGACAAATGAGCATCTAAAAAATGAACCGGGCTCGAAAAATCCACAAGAGAGCAGTGACCACCAAATTACCGGGCCGACCAATGAGTTGAATACCTCACCACAGACGGAAACCAGCGATATAGAATCGACCGACGACCCTGATCGCCCCGATACGGATACCATACCAAAAAAGAAAGGTGATGATGATTCCAGCCCCTGGGGTCCGCCCAAAAATTTTGCAGCTTTTAAGGATAAATGATTTCAGTACCGTTTAGCCTTAAAATGATCAAAGAAACAGCAGAAAATGAGTGAAGGAATTATTGATATCTTGCAGAGGGAACTAGCGGTTGAAAACCTGGAAAAACTGAGCCGGGAACTGGATGGTATCCCTGTAGCGCAGATCAAAGTTGCCGCCTCGGGTATTGTCACTATGCTGACCGTCACCTGTGCCGGGAAAGCCTCTGACCCCAAAAGCGCCGGATGGTTGAATGAGATACTGGAAAGTAAACAGTTATCAGATGAAGATGCTTCAGGCATAGGGGCTATACTGCTGGGTGACAAACAGTCGGATTTTTTTGCCACGATGGGCCAGATGAGCGGATTGGATACAGCCAGGGGCCGCACCCTGACTAATATACTTACTCCTAGGCTACTGAATGCAATAGGTCAGGTAAAACGCGAACAACAACTGGATGCAACTAAACTGGCCGAACTGCTGAAAAAAGGCCGGGAAAGCAATACGGAGATCGCCCAATTTTTAAAAATGATGGATGCCTTTTTCGGCATTGAGCAAACATCCGATCCTGAAGATACCAAAGGATTTGCCGCATTTAAAGACAGAGATCTCAAGGATAACCCCTAATCGCACCCGGAACCATTCGGTATTCATAAAAACTACCTCTAATGCCCAGCGATTCAAACAATAAAGCTACTGTAGACGGTAACGGTAATATCATTATCCAGAATGTCAACGGCTCAACCATTGAGATCGGCCGCGGTTCTGATCCGGAGACATTGAAAAAGCTGAAGGCATTCGGAGAAGATATAGGCGACATCGAAGCCCTGGTGGAACAATCCATCGAGATCATGTTGAAACGCCTGCCCAAACAGCTCACCGTCAAAGAAATCCCCGCCCTGATCCGTCAGGGTTCCAGAAAATTCTACGAGGAGGTCCGCTCTCCGAAAGGTCGATTCGGTCATATCGAGAAAATAGAAGAAGCCCTTTTCTGCCGACTGAAACTAAAACGAGATCCCAAAGATCCCAAGCAGAGCTGGACACTGGAACAAAGAACGATAGAGGCTTACCACCTCCAACTTAAGATCCTTTGGAAGGAGGATGATCCTTACAGCATCTTTCTGGGTAAGGAAGGCATGGGCAAAACGGTTTCTTTTCTGGCACTGTGGGAGTACTTTAATCGGCAGGACAACGGCCCCATTCCATTGTATGTCGCCCTGAACGAATACAATCAGGCTACTCCTGAGGCCCGTAAAAATTTCATTACCTGGTATATCGGCCATTACTACCTGGGGAAAAGCAATCTTTCTCCCGAACACCAGAATACACTCTGGGAGTGGCTGCAATCAGAAACGCCTCCGGATACACCAAAAATGCAGTTGTTGCTGGATGGCTTCAACGAGATCACCGTCGATAAGGAACAGTTGGTAATGAGCATTCAAAACCAGTGGATCAATAAGGCCAAAGACATCAGCATATTACTCACTACCCGCAATGAGGAAAATTTTGCCTGGGCAAAGGATTTCCACATTATTGAATTCGAGCCACTGCGGGAAAAGGACATCCAGGCTTATCTGGGAGCGCAACAGCCTGCCCTGAAATATCCCGAGGATCGACGGTTGCGGGAGTTGTTGAGTAATCCCATGATCCTGAAACTGTATACCGGCACTTCAGCCGGTGAAGCCCAATTCGTTGAAGACGAGCTGATCAGCTTTCGGGAAAGCCGGAGTAGCGCGGAGCTGATCTGGAATTTCATTGAATCACAACTGGCTAAGACCCGGCCTCCCGATGAAGTAGATGCAGATTTTATCACCGCTCACTTCATGATCAAATACTTTGTACCTTATCTGGCCTATGAAATGGAAAAACAGGGCTTACAGGACGTCAGCGAGCCCGACTTTGAGAGCCTGACCAACGAGGCCTACATCTGTTTCTTTCAGCCTGAATTTTTCAGCCAGTTCCGCCGGTATCGTCCACACGTTAAGCATTACCGGCAGTTTATCCGGGAACTGGGGCTGGGCGCGCTGGAATTTCCGGCGGATATCATTCGCTTCGAACAATTTCTACACAGTATCGATGAAGTAGTATTTCCCATTACCAAAGAAGGTGCTTCCTATCGCTTTCTGCACCAGAACTACCGGGATTTTTTCGCCGCCGTGCACATCATCAATGAAATACGGCTGGCACTCGAATGCGGTCGCTTACCGGAAGTGCTCAGCGAGCGGCCGTTATCGCCTAATTTAAGACAGATGATCGGAGAACTGGAAGGAGAGCACTACCGCCGACCGGTCTTCCTGGAAATGGAGGAAGCGTGGAGCACAAAATTCGATACGCCTAATTTGCTCTCACAGGTGCTGGACCTATGCCGGAATGTCTTCGACGGTACTATTGGATATACCGTCTGGAACGTTATCGAGATCATTAAAGACGTGCGCAAAAGCCTGGCCGGAATAAACCTTACTTTGCTGGACCTGGAACATAAGCGTATCTCGCTGCACCGGGTGCCTTTGAGTAAGACGCAGTTCCCGAATCGAAATCTGGTGGTAAAGCTATCTGGAAGTCGTATACATCCCCAGTCGTTGATCTCCCAGATGCATAAGTCGGCCGTACGGGCACTGGCCTATAGTCCGGACGGGCAATTTATATTGTCGGGAGCCGCCGGAGAGACCAGCCCCGGTAATGAGATCAATGAGGGCGAGCCGGATGAAGAGATCAACAATGATACCGTCTCTTCTCCTGACTTCAGTCTGAAACTATGGTCACTGGCTACTGGTCAGTGCGCACAGACTTTTACAGGCCATACTGCTCCGATCCTTTTTGTAACCTTCAGCCAGGACAGCGCACAGGTGATCTCCGGTTCGGAAGATCTGACGGTGAAGGTCTGGTCGGTGACAACCGGTCAGTGTATCCGTACCTTTGAATGCAAAACCATGAGTGGCACGGCACTTTCCTATCACCACGCCAGTCAATGTGTAGTATCTGCCAGGGAAATGAAGCCGGGTGCGCAGCAGGAAACGGAAGAAGAATACAAGGGGAGTGACGCCGCAGGTACTACCGATTTCCGTCGTACCGAGACATCTGAAAAAAAATACGAGCACCTTGATCTGTGGATGATGGCGACGTCGGAATATCAGTATTTTTTCAGTCCGGACTTTCCCGGTGAACGGCCAAGTCCGTACGATCGCATCGACTCACTGGCTTTTAGTGCGGATGGGCAATACGTATTATCAGGATATGACAATGGCAAACTGCGAATGTGGTCGGTAAAAGCCCGGCGTTGTCTTTGGTCCATTCCTTACGCCCATGCCTCCGGTAAGGTACCAAAAGCAGCGGCCGTAATACACCGAAGTGGAGCGACCAGCGCCGATGATCAACGGAAAATGAAGATCACCAAAGTCGTTTTCGGTCCGAATGGACAATGGGTGGCCTCGGGTGATGCCTATGGCCGGGTATATGTCCGTAGAATGGATTCGGGGAACCTTTGGTGCGAATTCGAGAATCCGGGTTCTCCGGTACACGACCTGGATTTCAGTCCGGATGGCCAGCAATTGCTCTGCGCCTGGGAAGACGCTATTGCCCTTTGTTCCGTATCCGCCAAACAAAGAGTATGGACGGTAAAAAGAGATGATCGGGGAAACACACCGGTCACTTTCACTCCCAACGGGCATCTCATCATGGCCGGCTATAGTAATGGAATGGTGGTAACGAGCGACCTTCGGGGTGGGAAAATACATAGTTTTCAGGCACATACCGGCCCTGTTTCATCCCTGACCATTGCTCCCGACGGAAAATCGGTAGCCACCAGCTCCGCGAATGATAATACCATAAGACTTTGGGATCAGCAGGGGCAGGAGATCCAACGGTTTACGGCAGATGTAAAGGGTTTCTGGTGTCTGGCCTTTTCTTCAGATGGAAATAGCATCGTCGCCGGTGCCAGTAGCAAAGCACTGGCCTTACTTTGGGAGGTAAAAAGCGGGGCTATTGTCCGGGAGTTCAAGGTGGATAATCTCCCGCAGGAGAATTCAGTATACGCAGTGGCTTTTTCACCCGAAGGTGATAAGATACTTGCAAGTTCTGAGGACGGTAATGCCCGGATCTGGCCCTTAAATAAAGATGAACCTACTGTAGTGATTAAGAATGAGCACGAAATAATGTCCGTGGCGTTTTCCCCTACCAAACCATTGATCTTAATTGGGTCAAAAGACCCGATGGCCGGCCTGTTGGATGTTGAAGGCAAGCCCGTTCGGCCTTTCCCCGGTCACAGTAACGGAGCCTCGATAGTCGCTTTTTCACCCGAAGGAGAAAAGGTACTGACCTGCTCGGCGGAACCGGATTTCAGCGTTCGGCTTTGGGATTATCAAAAACAAATGGAACCAATCTGTGAATTCAAGGGACATAAGGCGACCATATTATCTGCCGCTTTCTCTCCCGACGGACAATATCTGGTCACCAGCGACAAAGATGGGCAGGTCACATTATGGGACATCAATACCGCTTCGATGGTCAGAACTTTATACGGTCCCGCTCCTCCCATCAGCTCTGCCGCTTTCAGCCCGGACGGAAAAACGATCGTCTCTGCCGCTGAAAACGGCGAACTCGACGTATGGTTGACCGAAACCGGCCAGCAGTTGTACCGCTTTCACGAAGGAATCCGAGGCGGAACTTTTTCTGATGACTGGTTGCGTGGCTGTGATCTGAGCGATGTATGGTGGGTGGTAGCACCTACGCCACAGGAGGAAAGTTATTTCCAGGGGATGGGTAATACCATGAAGTATTGATCGGAATTCTGTAAAACGAATTTTGGGAAGTCGGGACCTATTGGGGACTGTGGTGTTTCCAGAGCAAGTTCAAATTTTAGTAACAACCCGTTTTATAGAACCATAACAAAAGCAACTCCCCTCTCGGACACCGTTTTTACACTGAGCGTCCCCCCATGCAACCGCAGGATCTGCCGGGAAAGGGTCAGGCCGATACCGGAACCGGACGCTCTGGTAGTGAAGAAGGGGGTAAAAATATCATCCAACAATTCCGGAGGTATCCCGGGCCCATTATCCGTAATGGCGATGCTGATTTTGCCGTTGGGTTCTACGCGCGCAGTGATCCTTATGATCCCATTCGGTTGATCTTGCAGTGCCTCGATGGCATTTTTCAGGATATTGATCAGCGCCTGCGTGAGTAGCTTTTCGTCGGCAAAAACTTCCAGCCCTTCGGGAATGACCTGTTGCCGGAAACTGACCTGATCAAAGTTCGGTTCGCCGCTAACCAGTATCTTGATCTTACGGATCAGGTCTTCCACTGCCAAATGCTTTTTCTCCGGACGCGGGAGTTTGGTAAGCCGGCGGTAGGAGTCTATAAAGCGGATCAGCCCTTCCCCTCTTTCTTTGATCACCTGGAGGCCTTCGATCGTTTTTTGGTAAGCGTGCTTACTGATCTGCACATTATCCGGCGATTCTTCTTGCTCCAGAAAACGCTCGTACATGGACTCGGAAAGCGAGGTCATCGGGCTTATCGTATTACTGATCTCATGCGTCAGAACGCTAATCAGTTTGATCCAGGAATCGAGTTCTTTGTAGTCCAGTTCGTTCCGGATATTTTGCATAGTGATAATGGTCAGATCGCGATCCTGGGTCCGGAAGCCGGTAGCTTGTAGCAGCAAATGTAGTGGTTCTCCCTGGCTTTTCACATTCACCAGATGTCTTTCACCCACCCGTATATCCTTTAGAATACGATAGAGTTTTGGATCAGATCCGGCCAGTTGTTTGATATGCGTCAGTTGCGTTCGATCAGTCATTTGCCTGCACATCCGGTTGGCCAGGAAAATAAATCCTCGTTCATCTTTGGTCAGTATTCCCGTATTGATCTGATCAAAGATCTTCTGATAATATTGTTCCTGCGCCCGGTTTTCCATTTTGATCTTCTGAATGATGGTATTCAGCTTATTTAAGCCACGGTGTACAGCGGTCATAACCGGACTATCTTTCACTTCCGGAAATACCAATGCAGTGTCTTCATTGACTACAGCCTCTACAAAGAAGGCGATCTTCCGGTTAGTCGCATTCAGTTGGTGGGCCAATGCATAAATAAGTACAGCCAGTACCAGCAGCAGCAATAGTGCCAATAGCCAGGAATGCGTTACATAGATACTCCAGACCAGTCCGAAAGAAGTAAGCCCCATCAGACCAGCAAACCAGAGAATGGTGTGATATAACTTAAGGCTGATCATAATTCGTTCCATTTTTTGATCTTGTTATACAGGGTTTGCCGGGAAATCCCCAACTGCTCTGCGGCAGCACTGTAATTGCCGGCATGACGCTTCAGGGCATTGAGGATCATTTTTCTTTCCATCTCTTCCAAGGTATCCGGCGAATCATCCGGATCGGGTGCCGGTTCAACGCGGAAAATAAAATCGTCCGGTCCGAGAATATTACTTTCAGAGAGTATAACTGCTTTTTCAATGGCGTGCTGCAGTTCCCGGATATTCCCCGGCCATTGATAATTTTGCAACTTCCGCTGAGCAGCCTGATTGAGTTTGAGTTGTTTCCGGCCGTATTTTTCGATATACTTTTTCAGATAGAAATCACTTAGGTACGGAATGTCTTCCGGTCGGTCTCGCAAAGGGGGAATATCAATCGTAATGGTATTGATGCGGAAAAGCAGATCTTCCCGAAAAAGGCCTTCACTAACTGATCGTTCCAGGTCGCGATTGGTCGCACAGATCAGCCGGATATTGATTGGTATCGGTTGGTTGGAACCGATGCGGCAGATCGTCCGGTTTTGTAAGGTAACGAGTAGTTTGGTTTGCAGATGCAGGGGCAGGTTGCCGATCTCATCCAGAAATAAAGTTCCCTGGTCAGCAGCCTCAAATTTTCCGGCACGATGCTCGCGGGCATCGGTGAAGGCACCTTTGAGATAACCGAATAATTCACTTTCGAAAAGCGACTCCGAAACTGCCCCCATATCAATAGTGATCAGAGCCTCCTGTTTGCGTTTGGAAGCCTCGTGCAGGGCTTGCGCAACCAGTCCTTTTCCAGTACCATGCTCGCCGGTAAGCAATACGTTAGCTTCCGTCTGTGCTACTTTGTGCACGAGTTTCATGATATCCGCCATGGGAGATTCCGGCGCATGTAGTATGGACCGTCTTTGTAGGGTGGACGCTTTTAGTTGCTTTTCCTTCAATTTGAGTTGGCTAACTTCTTTTCTGGATCGGCTGAACAGACCGGCTGCCTTAAGGGTAGCCCGAAGTTTTTCGTTGTTCCAGGGTTTCATTACAAAATCCGTAGCGCCCTCTTTCAGGGCATTCACGGCCAGCTCAATATCTGCATAAGCGGTCATCATCACAATGCTAACCGAAGGATCGGTTTTACGGATACGGCGCAACCAGTACATCCCTTCATTGCCGGAATGCTGACCCGCCGAAAAATTCATATCCAGTAAGATGATATCAAAAGGATATTCTTCCAGTAGCCCGGATATCAGGTTGGGGTTGGAAGCCGTCTTCACATGAGCAAACTGTAGGTGCAACACCTCCTCCAACGCACTCAACACTGCTTTGTTATCATCGATTATCAGTATACTGCCATCTCTCATTAATCCGCCATTTATTCGTTTTCATGATCCCAAATAATGCAACTTGACTTGCTGGTATGGAGTAGTTAGTATTGGGTAACGTGATGCAGAGTAGTCAAAATTCAGCCAGTAATCTCCTCCATTTTGCCGGGGGTAAACCAGTACTCAAGTTGCATTGCAGCTTAAATTATAATAAATCTGTCTATTTTTTTTACACTATGACTGTATAAAAATTTTACACTTTATTTCTCCAAGTATCTAGCACGAATCATAATTAACTAACAGTCAGATAAATACATTTCTGGCACTTTGCTTGCTCTATTCTTTACAAATAATCTGTACACGAATGGACCGAATCGTAAAAGAAAAGAAAGGAATAAAACTCAGGACGATTCTGTGGATGGGACTGACCGCTGTTTTACTCATTCTCCTTTATTACGCTTTCACCATTTCGAAAGTCAGTAGTTATCGCATCGATCGAGAACTTGTATCGATCGACTCCGTACGGTCCGGAGATTTCCTGGATCACTTGCGCATTCCGGCTTATGTAGCCCCCATTTCCACCATCTATATCGATGCCCCGGAAGGCGGACGAATTATAGCACGTTACCTGGAAGAAGGAGCTATGGTCAAGCAGGGAGATGCCATCCTACAACTGGAGAACAAGGAAATGCAGCAGACCTTAATGGAAGCAGAAGCGCTGCTAAATGATAAAAAAAACGGATACCGTAACAGTATGATCCGCATGGAACAGGAACGGATCAATCTAAAAAAAGAACTTCTCGTACAGGAACATGACATCAGTCGCCAACAGCGTTATTTTGAGCAGAACGAGATCCTGTTCAGAGACAAGCTTATCGCTAAAGAAGAATTCATCCGCTCCAGAGAAGATTATGAATACGCCGTCCAACTTAAAGAATTGCTGCTGGAGCGCGTTAGGCAGGATTCCCTGTTCCGGCAGGTCGAGATCAGTCAATTAAAAGACAATTTGCAAATGAGCGAAAAAAAACTGCAATTTGTTAAAGATCGTATCAACCGGCTCAAAGTCCGGGTACCGCTTGCCGGGCAGCTGACTACTTTAGAAGCAGAGGTCGGTCAGGCTATCTCTTCCGGAAGCCGGATCGGCCAGATCCAGATCATGACCGATTTTAAGATCCAGACTGAAATTGAGGAGCACTTTATCGACCGGATCAGCCAGGATCTGCCGGCTACCCTGGAACGCAACGGAAAGCTGTACGAACTGCGCATCCGAAAGATCTATCCGGAAGTTCGAGACGGTCATTTCCGGGTAGATCTGGTATTCCGTTCTGAACGGCCGGATAACATCAAAATTGGCCAGCGCTATCAGTTAAAGCTGGAACTGGGAGCACCGGAAGAGGCCATGTTGCTACCGCGAGGTAGTTTCTTTCAAAGTACCGCCGGGCAGTGGGTCTACCTATTGCACCCGACAGCGTCATTTGCCGTGAAACACCGCATCCGGATCGGCAAACAGAATTCACAGTATTATGAGATCCTGGAAGGTCTGCGCCCCGGCGACCGGGTGATCACCTCCTCCTATGATACCTTCGGCGATAGTGAGCGGATCGTCCTGAATTGAGTAAGACTTCGACAAACCCGGCAAAGTATTATTTTGATAAAAAGCAAGCGTATCAGATATGATCAAAATAGAAAACCTATCCAGATTTTTTCGAACCGGTGAGATCGAGACCAGTGCGCTGCATCACGTCAATTTCAGCATTGAAGATGGCGAATTCGTGGCCATTATGGGACCATCCGGTTGTGGGAAGACCACCCTGCTGAACATTCTCGGCTTACTTGATAGCCCCTCGCAGGGTACCTATCTTTTCGATGGAGAAGAGGTCGGTCAGCTCAAGGAAAGCCAGCGAACCGAAAAGCGGAAAGGAAAGATCGGTTTCGTTTTTCAAAGTTTCAACCTCGTGGATGCACTCAGCGTATACCAAAATGTGGAGATCCCTCTGATCTATTTGAACATCCGCCCCGCAGAGCGAAAACAGAGGGTGGACGAGATCCTGGAGCGCTTGAAAATGAGTCACCGGCGTGATCATTTGCCCAGACAGCTATCCGGCGGGCAACAACAGCGCATTGCCATCGCCCGGGCGGTAGTGGCCAAGCCCAGACTCATCCTCGCCGACGAACCTACCGGTAATCTCGACTCCAGGAACGGAGCAGAAGTGATGCAATTACTCACCGAACTCAATCAGGAGGGTACCACAGTGGTGATGGTAACGCATTCGCCGAACAATGCCGAATATGCTCATCGGGTGATCAACCTGTTTGATGGTCAGATCATCACCGAAACACAGACGGAAGCTAATGGCAATGTCTTTTTCACCTGAAACCAGCCTATCTGATGATACGACACTATTTACAAACGCTTTGGTGGAGAATGATCAACAACCGGGTTATTGTCACCGGTAGTCTGGGCAGTCTGGTTCTGGGTACGGTGTGCATCGCCCTGCTGGTCACCTATCTTTGGCAGGAGCTTTCTACTGATCGCTTTCACGATCGTTCCAGCGATATCTATCTGACGATGATACAGGCATCTCCGACCGAGAAGACCGGCACCCTACATATTAAAAGGTTCATGGATTTTGATCCATCCCGCTATCCTGGAGTAGAAAAAGCGACTACGGTGCTGAAATATGGAAAAGACCGGATGGTATTGGAATCGGGAGATCAGCGTTTTACCGGCCTGGGCCTGGTGGTGGACAGCAATTTTCTGGAAGTATTCAATTTTCCAATGTTGTTGGGAAAACCAACGGCGCTCAATAGTCCTGATGCAATCCTGCTTACCCACGACTTTGCTCTAAAAAAATTCGGCAACCTGGAGGTAGTCGGTAAGACCATCGAGTGGATCGGTCAAAGAAACAAGATCTATACCGTTGCCGGTATTTTAGCGGATATATCCACTAATAGTTCTATCCAATTTGATTTTCTGGTGCCGCATCACTCGATGTATTTTCAGGGTTCGGGTGGCTGCTTTTTGCTGGTGAACGATCATTTCGATGTACGGCATTTCGAGAAAGAGATCACAGAGATGGCCCAGGAACAGCAATATTTTCCGGATCCGCTGGTCCGTCTGGCTGCCTTTAAGGATCTCTATTTCAACCGGAACAACTGGGACCTGGATTTTGTAGTATCAAAACACGGTAATCTTAAAACCCTTTACATTATGGCGGTCATTGCCGTGTTGGTATTGATCATCAGTATTCTAAACCTTACCAATCTGTGGGCACTACAGGCCATGAACGACCGGAAAGAGATATTGATCAGGAAGGTAAACGGTGCCGGGAAGATGGATCTGATCCGATATCAGTTTGGAAAGACCATCCCAATGTTACTGATAACCTTCATTTTTTCCTGCCTGATATATGCCTACTGTTTACCGGCATTCAACAAGCTGCTGAACACTAGTTTTCCATTACAGTGGGAAGTGGTATTGCCGGTGATAGCGGGTGTATTGCTGGGGATTACCCTGTTTGCCGAAATTTATCCGCTAATGTTGATCAGCCGCCCCGTATTGGAGGACAGTATTTCGGAGCAGTTTGTCAGCAGTAGGAGCAGCCTGCCCCGAAAATTCATCATTTCCCTGCAATACACATTTACCATTGTCTTGCTGATCTCAGCCATAGTCGTTACCCGACAGCTCAAGATGATGCTGGAAAAAGATCTCGGCTTCAACTACACCAATGTGATCAAAACCAAGCTCATCTACGAAGAGCCTTTTGAATTCTTGTCGGTCAGCAATGAAGAAAGACAGGCCATCTGGAATCAGCGAAAAGCCCAGCATCAAATGGTTATGCACGAGTTGGAGTCCAGTCCGTTCATTGAAAATTTTGCGCAGGGTGTCAGTCCATTTGAATACTGGTCATTCATCAATTTTAAACCCGAAAATGCCGCATTCGACTATCAGCCGGTGAACGTGATCCCGTTGCAACCCGGTTATGAAGAAGTATTTGGATTTACCCTTACCGCAGGGCAATTCTTCGCCGAAGACACCAGAATCCACGCTGACCGAAAGATCATCATCAATGAAGCTGCCCGTCGCCTGTGGAATATTCAGGATATCAAAGCGAGTAGAATACTGGATAAAGGCCGTCCGGGTGAAGCCCTGGAAATTGTCGGTGTCATTCAGGACTTCAACTACGAGCATTTGTCTACAGCGCCCCAGGCGCTCATCTTATACCCACAATACGATTTTGAAGATTACTTTTTTATACGCTTGCACCAGGACAACCGGACGGAGGGTCTGCGATCTGTAGAAACGCTTTTTAAAAAAATAAACCCATCACAGGTATTTGAATACACCTTCATGGAGGAAGAAGTGAGCTCATTGTACCAAAATGAAAAGCGGCTGGCCGGCACCTACATTATCCTTACCATTGTTGCTTTCCTGCTTTCCGGTATCGGTTTATTCATTGTAGCTATGCACGAAGTAGAAAAGCGTACCAAGGAGATCGGCATTCGCAAAGTGAACGGTGCCAAGACGATTCAGATCATCACCTTGTTGAACCGCGATTTTATAATATGGGTACTGCTCGCCTTTGTCATAGCTATTCCCATTGTCTACTATAGTATGAGCAAATGGCTGGAGAACTTTGCTTACCGCATCTCTCTTAGTTGGTGGATCTTCATCCTGGCCGGAATTGTAGCCACCGCTATTGCCCTGATCACTGTGAGTTGGCAGAGCTGGCGCGCGGCTACGCGCAATCCGGTGGAGGTATTGAAGTATGAGTGAGGGCGGTGCCCGGCAAACAGTAAACAAACGGGTAAAAAACCTGATCTCCTGCAACAGAAATTACTACTAACACCTCACTTACTACCATTTCCATTTTCCAATTAAATATCTTTACCGGATTCACATAACACTCAAACCTGCCGTTCATGCAGACAGCCGCTTACTCCTTCCGTTACCACCTCTTTGTGGTGCTCTCGTTTCTCCATTTACCTTTCCTTAGTATCAGTCAGACGTCTACTATTCCCAAACCGGAAGAAGTGATCGGTTTTGAGGTCGGTGCCGATTTTCATCTGGCTACCTACGAACAATCGATAAGCTATTTTGAAAAACTGGCTGAAGTAAGCGAACTGGTAGAGATGAGATACGCGGGCAAAACTTCCGAGGGCCGTCCCTGGTATTATGTGCTGATCTCTTCCAAAGAAAATCTCGATAATATTGATCGCTATAAAGCCATTTCCCAACAACTGGCCCATCCGGGCGATGACCTGAGCCAGGAAACCGCCCGCCGACTGGCCGAAGAGGGTAAAGCGATCGTTGACCTCAGTGGTGGACTGCATGCTTCGGAAGTGGCCGGCGCCCAGCACATTATAACGCTGGCTTACGATCTACTTAGTCGTGCGGAAGAAAAAAAGATCAAGGCTATTCTGGATGATGTCATTCTGGTGTTGTGGCCGTCGCTGAACCCTGACGGGCAGGACATCATTGCCGAATGGTATCTGGATAATGTAGGTACGCCGTACGAAACGGCCTCTACCCCCTGGCTCTACCAAAAATATGTGGGCCACGATAACAACCGGGATGCCTATATGCTCAATATGCTGGAATCAAGAGTAGTGGGCCGTACCTGGCGGGAGTGGGAACCCAACATCATCTATGTGCATCACCAATCCTCCCCCTTTCCCACCCGCATCTGGTTGCCGCCCTTTGCCGAACCCGTTGCCACGGAAACGCCGCCCATCGTAGCCCGGGAGGTGAACATGATCGGTATGGCCATGGCGCAGGAACTGGAAACACAGGGGCAACCCGGCGCGGTACACATGGGGAAAGGTTTTGACGCCTGGTATCCGGGCTATATCGACTATCTGCCGGTATTGCAGAACATTCCGGCTTACTGGACGGAAACGGCGCTTTACCGCTATGCTACGCCTCATTTCTATACCATCCGGGATTTTCCCGATAATCGTTCCGGGCTACAGATCGAATCCCTCTACTCCAGCCCGTGGAAGGGCGGATGGTGGCGCTTAAAGGACGCCATGGATTACATGGAAACCGCTTCGATCGCCACCCTGGATTATGCCGCTAAATACAAGGAAACGCTGTTGTTCAACAAATACCAGTCCGCCAGGAATACGATCGAGAAATACCGGCAGGAGCCGCCTTTTGCCTATTTCATCCCCCAAAAACAACGTGATCCGGCCCGGCCGGTAGAGCTACTGCGCCGACTGGCTTTCAACGGCATTCGGATCTCCCAGCTGGATAATGACATGACTTTTGAAGGCATCAGCTACCCCAAAGGCACCTGGGTGATACCCATGGATCAGGAATTTGCGGCACTGGCCCGGCAGGTGCTGGATGTACAAGAGTATCCCGACCTGCGCGAATCACCTGACGGTCCGTTGGAGCAGCCCTACGATGCGGCCGGATGGACCCTTCCGTATCAGATGGAAGTACAGGTAATCGCTGCCAATAGCCCATTATCGGAGGAGTTCCGTGCCGCCCTAAAACCGGTAAAAGGCACCCCGCTGGACCCGGAGCAGGATTACGGAGACGATCTCAGCAAAATTGATTTCGCCCCCGGGGCCGGTTTCAATACCGATGCCGTAGCGGCCGGTATTCAGCCGTTACCCGGTTCGCTGTCCGGCACTGGCAGTATACTCAGCCTGGACCCCAAAGAGAACAATACCTTTCGGGTGATCGGCGAAGCGCTGCAACAGGGCCTGGAAGTTGTCTATCTAAAGGAAACCGGAAATTACGGCATCAAAGGAGCCGGCCGCAGCCAGATGGATCAATGGGTAAAAGATTATGCGATCAATGGTAAACTTACCACACAAGGCTCCGATACCCGGGTCCGGGCGCGCATCGGCGTGTACCGCCCCTGGACGGCCAGCATGGATATGGGCTGGACGCGCTGGCTGCTCGACAACTTCGGTGTCGCTTATACTTCTTTGCGCAATTCCGACTTTACAATGGGGAATCTCAATGATCGTTTCGATGTGATACTACTGGCTTCCGAGCGTCCGGGCACGCTCGAACGCGGACTACAGAAGGGTTCGGCTCCACTCCAATATACCGGTGGACTGGGAGAAGCCGGCACGCGCAACCTCAATACCTTCGTGGCGAAAGGCGGCACATTGGTCTGCCTGAACCGAAGCAGTGATTTTGCGATCAATGCCCTGCACTTGCCGGTTGAAAATGTAGTGAGCAGATTGGATCGGGCCAGCTTCTTTACCGGCGGTTCTATTGTAGAAGTGGAGATTAATCCAGATCATCCGGTGATGAGCGGTATGCCGGAGTACGCCAGTGTATTCGTATACGGTAGCCCTGTGTTCAATACGCGGGAGGGTTTTGAAGGCGAAGTACTGGCCCGTTATCAGGAGAAAGGCTCTCCCTTGCGCTCCGGCTATCTGGTCGGGGAACAATATATGAACGGCCGGGCCGCAGCAGTGGATGTGAAGCACGGTAAGGGCCATGTGTTGCTCTTCGGTTTCCAGCCGCAGTGGCGGGGGCAGCCGATGGGTACTTACCGGGCTTTATTTAATGCGTTGTTTTTTGCTGATGAGCTTGCCGGGATGTATCGACCAACTTCGGAAGAGTGGATAGTTACCCCATAATCGTCAAAAGGCAACCGTTTCCAGTTGGGCATTGCCAATATCAATCTGATTTAATTGAAAGGGTAATCCTTCCTTATGATGGATTTTGATAGCTTCAATTTATCTAATTCTCTATCTTTATGCTTATATAATTAGCGGCAATATTTAATGGAGAAGCAAACGATACGATTAAAATCCCTCGTGGGAGAGAATAAGATGGGGCAGGTTTTTGAAGAACTACTTGGCGATTCATTGCTTGTCCCCGCACACTTAAGAAACGAGATCGTTCTCCAATCCCGGGAATTTACACACCTGCAATACCAACAAAGGAAACATCTTCTTTCCAATGAAGAGTATGACAGAGGGTTGGCTAGAATCGGTGACAACTTATTACAATTAATAGATCAACTTTCGCCGCCTGAAAATAACGAACCCCAAAATACATTTATCCGACCTCTGACCATTGGGGTTCTATTTTTATCCGTTTTAGCGCTCGCAATGTACCTGTTTTACTTTACGCAGTCGACGCTATCCGTTGATGACCGACGGTCGGCCTTTGACATTGCCGGAATTATTTTGCTCATCCTGTTTATCATTGGTTTAGTGAAAATGAGAAGCGGATCGGGCCTGCCTATATCTGTTTGGACCGGATTTATAATACTGATCGCAATTTGGAATGCTTTTTTATTTACAGAGTTAATCAATAATCGGCAAATTAGATTTAGGTCCGCCGATTTGGAATACGAAATATACCAGGAGAATATCACTGACGGTCAAATTTTACCGGCCAAATATCTGGGCACTGTAGGCCCTCCTGGTAAGACCTTAAAAGTGAGAGTACCCGTAGGTGAATTTGTGAATTTTAGTTTTAAAAGTACTTTAGATCCCGAATACGATAGTGGGGATATTCTTACTATACCCCGTTTTTGGATACCGTTAGAGGATTACATAATAACTCCAAACTAAAAATATGCGCATTTTTCTTCTTGTAACTGGACTGATGTTACCATTGCTCATCTTTTCCCAGGGGCAGCAGATCACACTCCAGGAATGGGGATTGGCAGACGATAAATATTATGTCGAAAATACAGCAGCGAAGCGTTCTCTGACTCATATTCTTTCAAAAAAAGATTACAGGGAAATGCCGGAGGAGATCAGAGTGTTTGAATATACATCCACTAAGGGGCTGTGGGAAAAGATCAACTATTGTCAACAAGTGGAAAGGGGATTGGCAGCCAGGTTTCAGGACGAAACAGGATTCAATCCAAAGGATAAGCCAGAGCTGTATTTTAACTTCTGGAAGGATCACCTCAAGTCCTGTTTCGGCGTTTACAAGCAAACTTCTCCGACTTTCGTATTCAAATTTTTCAATCCGGAGGGAGAAAAATATTTGCTATCAGATGTACAGCTTTTCCTGTACGGCAGTACTAATTCTCTGGGGGTAAAAAAAAATTACTTCAGTGAAGCCGATGAAGGCATAGAGTCTATTCTTTTTGACCCTAAGAGAACGAATACCCTTCAGGTACTAAAATTTCAAAGTAAAAGGACCTATATCCTGGACGAGGGAGATTTTGCCCTCGAACTGAATCTATACACTAACGAATTCTGGGATGGGAGGTTCGATAAAGACCGGTATATCATCGATCTGATCTTTACGCTGTACGCCCCGGCGAAAGATCATGAGGTCATTGTCAAAACGCTGCCCTTCATCGTAGATCTTTAATAATCCCATACGCTGAAGTTATTATTGATGTTTTCAAAGCGGATCACCGGCCGGTTTTCCCGGGGTAAGACCAGCTCGAATTTTTCGATTTCCTCTTTAAGGGAGAGAAAAAGGTCATTGATCCGGATCGATCGGAAATTCCCGACAGCATTCATTAAGGCCAGTCCGATCAGGCCGTTATTCACCCCGGAAAAATTGAGATACTTCGCAGTGCTGGCCCCTTCGGAAGCTGTAAACACATAGCTTCCGCTGCTGCGCCGGAGGTCGTTAAACGAAGCGTGGAGAATTCTGAAAACTTCTTCATTTTCCGCTAATTCACCGGAATAGCAGGAATTCAGGAGCAGTATCTTTTTCCTCGATCTCGAGGCAGCCAATAACTCGTCGAATTCATCGTATGGTATCCCGCGGTCGGCCGGATTGTCAAAATCAATGTCCGATGTGCAGAAATAAAAGTCGGCGGATTGCCCATCCCGTAGTCCATGACCGGACACAAAGAACAGAACCACATCATCTTCCCGGGTTTGCGACAAGAATTTGCTGATCTTCTTTACCTGCTTCCTGGTCACCTTCTTATCACGCAACAACAAAGCATGGTAAGGCATTCCCGCTTCCGACAATACGGAATCGATACCGGATACATCTTTACTGGGGAAAGGTAAATTTTGATCAGTTGCCCGTCTGTACTTCGAACAACCGATACCCACAAAATATAAATTCGGTTCGTAGTGTTCCGTTTCCAGCTTGACGAAAAAAGTTTTTTTCAACGATTCCAGGCCCGTATTATCGAGAACGGACACCTGCACTTTATTCTCTCCATGAGAAAGCACTACCGGCACCTCAAGCGTGGTGTCTCGAAGGGGCTTTGTCAAAAATGGAAGGGGCAAGTTATCCGTGATCGGCACGTCGTTCACCCAAATGTTCAGCTTTGCGAGTTGTTGATCCTGCATTGTTTGCAGCCGCACTTTGATCGAGATCGTTTCGTTCTGCGTCACTTTCTTCGTCATCAATTCCTCCCAATTCAGAATGGTGACCTCCGGAAGGGGTTGCCCGATGACGTACTGATCGCGATCAAATCCGTAAGAATTGTATCGGTCCTGTACCGCCAGGTCATACAGCCCGGCCAGATCCGCCCGCTCCTGTTGTGGCGGGAAATGACTGTTCAAATGCCTCAGGACAATATCCGGCCGGTCGTAGATCAGGTCAAATTGCTCGAAGGGAAAGGTTTGGCCGGCAAATTTGAAACCGAGCTTTTTAATGGCACCTTTTGATCCGAAATAATAGTTGTCCGGGGTCATAACCACATAGTCGCCGCCACCCGGAGTGAGATATATACGGGCAATCTCGGTGCCGTACCTTAGATCCCAAAAGAACACCTCTCCGGCCGAACTGCCGCTGGCCAGGATATCTTCACCTTCCAGGAACGTGAGGGCATCAATGGTTCCGCGGTGGCCGCTCAGTTCAAACAGGTAAGTTACTCCGGTCTCCGCTCCAACCCGGTATACGTAGATGTGCTGTGCGTTATCTCCCAGGACAAGGTATTTTGAATCGGGGCTATACCTGATGGTACTGACGCCGATATTGGTGTAATTGAAGTATTCGTCCCAATCAAACCCAAAATAACTCCTCCGGATATTGGCATCCTTGGAAAAGATCGACCTGGTAATGGTATCCCGTACGTTGGTAAGCAAGTCGACGTGGACGGCCCGCCCATCCTGATCCGAATAAGCTACATATTTTTTATCCGGACTGATGGCAACATCGGTTTTGACGATGGAAAAATCATCATCGTGCAGGGCAACTGTCCTATCCTCTTTCCATTGGTCCTCTTCGAGCCGCCATAATTTGATTTCACCGGGATAGGTATCTCCCTGATCATTCTGAATACGCTCTTTTATGGCATTTTGCAAGGAATCGGTGTTATCGACCTCCTGATCCATGTTTTTCATTATTTCAAACAAGACCTTGAACAACTCCCCGGCTTTCAGCGAACTACAGGCCACTGTCTTGCCTGCCAGTAGGGTGCCGTCTTCACTCAGGCTAAGGGCATGTGCTCCGAGGTTTTTGATATTTCTTAACGAATCTGCCGGTATCACTTTTTTGTAGGTGCCGGCTTGCCCGTTCTCTTTGGTCTCCCGGGTATATTGAAAACCAGAAGTGAGACTGAATTCATTTTTCACCTCTCTATCCAGTGACCATTCCAGTAATCTTTGCTGTACATCATTGGTATTTACGTCAGCCGCTTCGCCGGAAATAATGGTATTTCGTTGGGGATGGAATTCAAGGGCACTTACATCCGTACTATGTAAT
This sequence comes from Lewinella sp., assembly GCA_020436695.1. Taxonomy (GTDB): domain Bacteria; phylum Bacteroidota; class Bacteroidia; order Chitinophagales; family Saprospiraceae; genus Flavilitoribacter. Next base: position 32,354 of record JAGQXH010000001.1, read on the forward strand.
TGAAAAGATGCTTCCGCATTCGTCCGGAGATCATACCGGACCATCTTATTGAAGGAGAATGCCATAGCTGTATTTCCCTGTCGGTTCAATTTTAGTCCATCGGCGGTTGCGATCTTCAGGTAGTAATCTTGTTGTAAAGTGGTCAGGTTAATTTTTCGTATATCCTGATTGGTACCGATCACGATCTGCCCCTCATCAGAAAAGCGTATATCCTTGACGCCTATATTGGAATTCGATAATTCTTCTACCAGTTCGTCCTGTCCGGGAATAATGTGGTAGACGCCATTACTGGAGGAATAAAAAAAGTCATGATTGTGTGTATTGGAGCTGAATTCAGCCCATCGATTATCAGACACCTTAAAAGTATCTATTTGCTCTTCTTCCAGATTGATGGTCTGGATGTGATAAGGCACCCTTTCCTCTTGCATATTCCTTACTACAGCCTGGAAGTTTTCCTCGGACAATTCCTCCTCAAAAAACTTTCGAAGTTCCGAAGCGGTAAGATCAGGTAGCGTATAATAGAAAACTTTCCCATTGCCGGTGAACCCGGCTTCTTCAAATGCCATTGCGGAAATACTTTCGGTGGTTTGCATCAGCATTCGCGAGGGCTTTCCCTCTGTGCTGATCAGATTGATCGAGATCGTATCGTTGGACAACAGGTGATCCCCAAACGTTTTCCGGAGATTATCCTTACTGGGCTTCACGAATTTTGCCGCCAACCATTTCCCATCAGGACTGATATCCAGCACATTAAGCTGTTCATTTTCCAGCGCTATCTCTCCGTTGAAAAGATTGGACAGCAGTTCCCCTTTTTCCAGATCCCAGAATTCATTAAAGGTTTTTCCGTTTTGTACATACACTACCAGCCCGAATTTCCCATTCGAGCTAACCTGTATCTTGCGGTAAGTTCGGTTGGGATGATCGCTTTCAACCCAAGGCATGAGATCGATCTTTACGTATCGCTTAAATATATCGTCGTCCGTAGTCTGAAATTTCGTTGTCTGGAATTTTCCGTCAAAAATGATGGGTTGGTGTAAATTGATCCTAAAAGATTGAAATTTATCGTGGTAGCTCAATTCTTCATTGGAATTGAAGTAGAGCCTTTGGATACTATATCCCACGGGAAGATCACTAAATCGCCGTCTCGCACCGCGGTACCAGTCCATAGTTGCTTCCACGTTGAGTTGACCGCTACTGTCTACCCGGATCTCGGTAGGTAAAAGAAAATAACCGCTCAGATCGTAGCTATTGATCAGCCCGCCGTAGCGCAAACTGTACACCTCCACGGTATTGCCGTTATCGGCAACGGCCAGGTAATTATTGTCCGGACTGATCGCCACATGTACGATCTCCGTCAGTGAAGGCAGCGAAAGCGTCAAGGTATTGAAATGTGTCAACAGATTCCGAACATGCACGGTGTTGTTATTATCGGCATAGGCCAAAAACTCTCCGTTCTCACTGTAAGTCAGCGCTTTGATCTGCTCCAAAGGGGGATTGCTGGTCACTACTTCCGCCTGTACTGCCGAACAATAGATCATCATCGGTCGATTGATCGTTTGCAGAATAGCTTCTTTGCCGTTGGGGTGAAAAGCCACTTGCTCGACATAGTTATCCGTCAGGTAAAAATCCTGATTCAGATTTTTGTTTTCCAAATTGAGCATGGTGAAAAGGGAACCTCCTGCAAAGTCGGTACTGTCCTGATTGTAATAAAGCGAATCTATTGTAAAGTTAATACCAAACCACTTTTCATCTTCACTGAAAGCCGAGGCCGGGAAAACCAGCCCGAAAGTATCCACCAGTTTCTCCATATGTACAGCCTCCGATAGTAAGAAGTCCCAGATCCCCAGTACACAGGCAGATGATGGCGTCTGGTCATCGGTTACAATTTTGGAAACAGTCGCCACGTACTTAGCCGTAGCGCTGACGTCGATAATTTCGGTAAAGAGCAATCCATTATCTCCGTTACTGAGGGGTCTTCCGAAATCCGCAATTACCTTTTCTTGTTCCAGATCCCATACGATGGTTTGGGAAGGTACGCCCCACCGGCATAGTACTGTGCTGACGAAGCGGCCGTTTTTACTGAAAACGACATTGCTTACCGTTAATGAGTCACCTAATAAACTGCTCCACGGCAGATCTGTTCTCTCTATCCGGCCTTCATAGTCAAACTCCTTCTCATCGTGCTTTTTGCAATTACGGATATCGATCTCTATTCGGTTATACCTATCCAATAACTCAAAATTCGTATTATCGATGAATCGGATGCTCGTGGCTCTCTGGTAGGTGGATGTGTTTAATTTGGAGAATATATTTTCTAATGTATCATTATAGACGTGAAAAAGAGAATCCGGCAAAGTTTGGTCCCAGATTATGGTGCTGTGCATGACATCGACGATTACGATCTGTCTTTCACCCGCCAGTCCGACAATGTATCGATTATCCGGGCTGATACAGACCTGATCGATCGATCCGGCCTTCCAATAGTGCAGGTCTAATTCCGTTTCCCCCGAGGGCTCGTGCCTGAACCTGATATCGTGTTCTTCCACAACGACAGACTTGAGACCATCCTGACTGAAAGCCACCGCCTTGTAACCGTCATTGGCGATTCTGATCAGTTCTGGCTTTTGAGAAAAAGCGGTAAAGGAAACACAAGAGAGGAATAATAAAAATAGTAACTTAGAATGAAGTAGCGATTGATGGGTATCCAAATAGTTCATAACCGGGTTTTGAATTAATATACTCTACGCTACTAAAAAATCATAGCGTTAAAAAAGACGTATACAATCCATAGCATGACTTTGGCTTTGAGTCATCCCATGGATCAATGTTCGATCTAAATAATTTCAAATATCTTTGCCCTATCTGATTTCTAGTAGGGTAGAGTAGAATTAATATTAATATCGACAACAAATATAATATTAATTTGCCTCAATTCAGCTTATAATAAAAGCCGGGCAGCCGGCGGTTACCGATATGTACCGTTTGTTCATCTACCTGTGCTTTTACCCCACGGGCAGTGAGCGCTTCAAGTTGTTCTGCTTCCGGGATGACGGTTTTCCCCAACTCAGCACTACCGCCCTCCACAATGGCCTGCGCCAGTGGATGATCACTGAGTGCCTCTACCGCAACCGCTACTTGCAATAAGGCTTCCCGGCCTAGTGCCCCAAAAGGGATGACCGCCGTCAGCCGGGGCTTGCCTTCGGTAAGCGTTCCCGTTTTATCGAAGGCTACCGCATTGAGATCGCCCAGATCTTCCAGCGGCCGGCCGCCTTTAATGAGTACGCCTTGCCGGGCCGCCCGGGCCACGCCCGCCAATACTGCACTTGGCGTAGAGATGGCCAGGGCACAGGGAGAAGCTGCCACCAGCACCGCCATGGCCCGGTAAAAACTATCGGCAAAGGTTTCGTTGATCACCAGAAAGGCAAATAACAGCAGTACCACCAATACCAAAACAGCCGGTACAAAGTAGCGCTCAAACCGGTCAGTAAGCTGCTGTGTGGGCGACTTTTGGGTCTCCGCTTCCTTGACCAATGTGATCAGCCGGGATAAGGTACTCTCTTTTGCGGGTTTCAGCACTTTTATTTCCAATGCACTGTTGACTGTTGATCGTACCGGCGAAGGCCCGGTTCTCGGTCGGCAATGCATCCAACTCATGTGCTTCCTGCGCATTCGCCAGGGGGCGTTTATCCACGGGGATGCTCTCGCCGGTGATCGGTGCCTGATTAACGGCACTGCTTCCTGCAATAACTACCCCATCGGCAGCGATCTTGGAGTTGGGTTTGACCACGATAATGTCTCCCACCACCAATTCTTCCACACCTACCTCTATTGTTTCACCATTTCGCCTGACAAAAGCGGTCGGCGGCGCCAGATCAGAAAGGGCGGCAATAGACTTCCGGGCCCGGTTCATGGCGTAATGCTCCAGCGCGTGCCCCAGACTGAACAAAAAAAGCAGCAGGGCCGCTTCCTGCCATTTTCCGAGGGCTACTGCGCCGGCAGCAGCTACCAGCATCAGAAAATCAATCTCAAATTTTCCCTTGCGAATGGTTTCTACGGCTTCTAGCAGCGTGAAGTAACCACCCAGGATCAGGGCTACTCCAAATAATACTTTGGATAGCCAGTACGGTGAAGCATCCGTTAGATAAAGTAACCAGCCGGACAGCCAAAAGACGCCGCTACCAATGGCAAAGTATAGCTCCGTGTTGGCCCCAAGGAAGCCACCATGAGCATGCTCATGGCCATGCGCATGGTCGTGGTTATGTTCGTGATCGTCTTTGTGAATGTGGTCATGTTCATCTTCGTGATCATCTGCATGACCATTCTCTTCTTCCGCCCGTTTGATCTTTAGACCGGTATTTTCTATAGCACGCTCTACCGTCGCCCCATCGATCTGCCGGCTATCCCATTCCAGGCGGAGCACTCCGGCAGCAGATGCCGACGCTTCAACGATGCCCGGTATCTGCTGCAGCGATTGACCTACAGTACGGGCGTGTCGCTGATGACGAATACCTTCCACCTCGAACAAACCGTGCCGGTAACAGTGGGTCAATCCTGCACCGCTCTGCCGGGCAATGGTTTTGACCTGATGGAGTGAGATGACTTCCGGATCATAGTGTATACAGATCTCGGCGGGTTGCCCCTCCCGTAAATGGACCGTCTGAATACCTTGCTTATCCTGTAACATATCGATAAGACGATTCACACAGCTATCCTTTTCGTCGGGAATATCGGGTAGTAAAATGGGGATGTCGATCTGCGTTTTATTCATTATTTCTGCTGGATTACTACAATGTCAAATTCCACTCCGTGAAGTTGTCAATTTTTTTCTTATCAAAGACGTTCACTACCAGAACTGCAAGCTAAACCACTATGTTCCTCCGATCTTCTGATAAGTGGCCGTCAACTCTTTATTAAGGGCTATTTTCAGGAATGCCATCAACCATAATACATGAAAACATGTTCATGTTTCCAAAGTCCTGATCAGAGACCGTTATCTTCAAAAAAATGAGTACCGTACAACTCGGTCTGCGGGAAAACTGGCAACAGTTTCTGTTGCTGGTGATCATTAACGCATTCGTTGGAGGCATGGTGGGGCTGGAACGCACCATCCTTCCCGAGATCGCCGAAGTAGATTTCGGGATTGCTGCCAAAACGGCCATCCTATCCTTTATTATTGTTTTCGGTGTAGTCAAGGCCATCACTAATTACTACACCGGCGCCCTGGCCAACCGATTCGGCAGAAAAAAACTGCTGACCCTGGGCTGGCTGATCGCTCTGCCTATTCCCTTCATTCTGATCTATTCCACTTCCTGGAACTGGATCATTGCTGCCAACGCCTTGCTGGGGATTAATCAGGGACTCACCTGGTCGAGCACCGTGGTGATGAAGATCGATCTGGTGGGAGAAAAAAACCGCGGCCTGGCCATGGGGCTGAACGAATCGGCCGGTTATCTGGCCGTAGGTGGTATAGCCTTCCTCACGGGCTGGATCGCTTCCGAATACGGCTTGCGACCTTATCCCTTCTATATCGGTGTTGCTTTTGCCGTGGCCGGGCTACTAGCCAGTTGGCTGCTGGTAAAGGACACCGTACATCATGTACAGGCCGAAACAAGTAGCAGCCGGCTTCCACGGCTGAAAAATGTTTTCTGGGATACCTCCTGGCGACACCCTAGCCTGGGCGCTATCTCCCAGGCCGGCCTGGTCAACAATCTGAACGATGGTATGGTATGGGGTTTGTTCCCGATCCTTTTAGCCGGTAAAAATTTCAACCTCGAACAGATCGGAACGATCGCAGCGCTCTATCCTACCGTCTGGGGTCTGGGGCAACTGGCTACCGGCAAGCTAGCCGATCACGTCGATAAAAAACGCATGTTGTTCCGGGGGATGCTGCTACAGGGTATCGCACTATTGCTGATGATCCACGCAACCACCTTTTTCCATTTTGCATTTCTATCCATTACGCTGGGTATCGGCACGGCCATCGTTTATCCCACTTTTCTGGCGGCTATTGCCGACTATACACATCCGCAACAGCGAGCAGAAAGCATTGGTGTGTTCCGTTTATGGCGTGATCTCGGCTATGCCGTCGGAGCACTACTTACCGGCATCCTTGCCGACGCGCTGGGCATCAATTGGGCGGTGGGCACTATCGGCGGGCTAACCTTGTTGTCGGCGGGGATGATCTTGTGGCGAATGCGGCCGTAGCACTCATGATTTACCACAATTTCCTGCCTCCTGAGAGCACTTATCCGGTCGAATAGAGGTTCAAAGTAGGTAGATCGGTGCCTTTACCTACCATTTTCTGCGCCAGCAAACTTTTGTAGACGACAAAGCCTGGATGCGGGCCATGATCCCTCACCACAGTTCTGCTATCATGGTGAGTCAAAAGGCACATCTTAAAGATCCGGAGGCGATCCAACTGGCCAAAGATATTATTGAGGCTCAGAAGCGCGAGATCGCCCAGATGAAAAAGATGCTGCAGCGCCTGGAAGAGACGAAGGAGCCATGATCTTTTTCCCGTGGACGGCAAGCGGGAAACAAAAAAACACTAAATATTTTGGTCATTTCATTTATTTATCGCAATATTGCAATTAATAAATGAAATTGACCAATGGGCCTGACCAAAACCGAGAATTTTACCGCCACACAAAACGAGCTGGCCACCATAGCCAAAGCGCTGGGTCATCCGGCCCGGATCGCCATCATTCAGCATCTGCTGGCGATCAACTCCTGCATCTGCGGTGATCTGGTGGATGAAATACCACTGGCCCAACCCACTATTTCGAGGCATTTGAAGGAACTGAAAGCCATCGGCATTATCCAGGGCACCATTGAAGGTACCAGTGTGAATTACTGTATCGATCCGGAAAGATGGCGGGAGATCCAGAACCTGCTTAACGGCTTGTTCAACACTTATGCGGGTGATGAGCCTTGTGATTGCTGATATTTTTTTGCCCTAATTTATCGCAAAATTGCAATAAAGTAATAAATGTATACCGTCAAAGATATTTTCTATCTGGCCCTTACCGCTTATATCGGCCAGATAGTAATGGAAGTCGATCTGATCCCGGAGGAACGCAAAATGCTCTTACGACAACTGGCCACCTACATCCGGAACAAACTGGATCAGGGCGAGCGGGTGACACTGAACTTCATCTGTACCCATAATTCGCGTCGCAGCCACATCAGTCAGATCTGGGCAGCCACGGCGGCAGCCTGGTACGGACTGGATCACATCAGCACCTATTCCGGCGGAACAGAAGCCACCGCCTTCAATCCGCGTGCTGTAAAGGCCATGGAACGGGCGGGTTTTCACATTTATCAACCTAGGGGAGAAAACCCTCATTACAACGTCCGTTTCAGTGAGTACGCTCCAGCCCTGGAATGCTTTTCCAAGACCTACGATGATCCTTTCAATCCGGCGCAGGGGTTTGCCGCTATCATGACCTGTTCGGATGCGGATGAGCACTGCCCCTATATTCCGGGCACGGAATTAAGACTGGCTTTGACGTACAGCGATCCCAAGGAGGCTGATGGTACGACAGAAGAAGCCAATAGATACGACGAAAGGGTACGACAGATCGGTCGCGAGATCTTTTATGCCATGCACCTGGTCCATCAGCTGCAGTAACCATCAACGCACAAAAATTCGATTAATAGTAAAAATATCCGAGAATGAAATCTGAAGTAGAACTAAAACAGATCGTACAGGAGAAATACGCCAAAATTGCCGAACAGGGCAAAGTGGAAAATGCCGCTTCCTGCTGCGGAGCTACAACGCCTTCCAATAAGGTGTACAACATCATGATGGATGATTATTCGGAAGTGGACGGTTATGCACCGGAAGCGGACCTTGGCCTGGGTTGCGGATTGCCTACCCAATTCGCCCAAATATCCAAAGGCGATACGGTGATCGACCTGGGTTCCGGAGCGGGCAACGACTGTTTTGTAGCCCGGCACGAAACCGGTCCGGAAGGCAAAGTGATCGGTATCGACTTCACGCCGGCCATGATCAAAAAGGCCCGTGCAAATGCAGAAAAACTGGGTTTCAATAATGTAGAATTCCGGGAAGGGGATATCGATGATATGCCGGTAAGTGATGCCGTAGCCGATGTGGTAGTCAGTAATTGCGTCCTGAACCTGGTGCCCAACAAACCGAAAGTGATCGCCGAGATCTTCCGCGTGCTCAAGCCGGGTGGGCATTTCAGTATTTCAGATATTGTACTGGTAGGGAATCTACCGGATGCTCTGCGGGAAGATGCAGAAATGTACGCCGGATGCGTAGCGGGTGCTATTCAGAAAGCGGATTACCTGCAACAGATCGAAGATGCCGGTTTCGTCGATATTACGGTGCAAAAGGAAAAGCCCATCGTCATTCCGGATGATATCTTATCCAAGTATCTTCCGGCAGAAGAAGTCAAAACCTTTAATCAGCAGGATACGGGTATTTTCAGTGTGTCAGTGTATGCTGCCAAACCGGGTGCGAAGAGCAAAAAAATCAGTCTCCCGCTTGCTGAAGTGACTTCCAGGGATTGTGCCCCGGGTTCCGGTTGCTGCTAATCAAGTACCTGATCATAAGGAATGCTCCCTACTTTCCGGCTATCTCTTTTTTATCGTTGCCGGTTGCCGGTTAATCAGTTGACAAACCGGCAACCGGTAACAGCTACCCCCTCAATAGTCACTGCTGGTGTTGCTTACTTCCAATACTGCATCTACGATCTCCGGATCGGTCAGATCACCGAAGTTCTGGCGGTCGGTAGCAGTCAGTCCATTAAAATCTTCTATTTCTACATCGGCACCGGCCCGGGCCAGCAGATCTGCCACTACACCGTGTCCTTCACGGGCGGCGGAAATGATCGGGGTTTCACCTACCATATGGAAGTTCACCTTCGGCATTGGCCAGATTGATCACTGCTTTTTCTTCCAGAAATTGGACCATCTCCTCATCATTGTTTTTGATGGCACGCGTCAGAGCGTTCTCACCGCCATCGTCGAATGCATAAAAGTAATGTGGTTTAAATTTATCTTTTGCTGCTTCCAGATTGCCCGATTGTACGGCAATAAGAAATTCTGCCTGTTGTTGCAGGTCGGTCTCTTCGTATCTGGTCAGTTTCTTGTTTTGGCTCTTGGTGATATCCGCAGCCTCGGGGTTTTGGGCAAAGGTGCTCGTTGCGATGAATATCAGCAGGGTCAGCAGCACGGAGGTAAGTGTGGATCTCATGTTGTTTACTTTTGGTTTTAAAAATATGATGTGGTATCACGGAAAACTGTTTAGCATCAATTAGTATTACAGTCTGCCGTAACACCTTAAATTCAAAAACGAGCAAGACATAATTACTGGAAAGACAGGCCCGAAAAAAGCTGATAAAAAATAGCTGGAAGCCCAAAATTAATGGGAAATAATGGAATCTTTTTTGCCAAAAAAACGAATAATATATATAGATCTGATCATAGGACAAACCAACTTACCGAACGACACTTCCGATCCCATCTGACTTCATCTTTAATTTCTGCAGCAGCAGTCCTGCACCGGCCATAGCTATGCCCGGAGTGGATCTGCTTACGCTGTTGAGATCGTCAGATAAGGCCGGACCCGGAGAAATTCTTTACAGCTGACTAATAGTTCATTGTTCACCCATTACCTCTATAAACCATAATCACATGAACGATCTAATTACCAGTGCTCAACTGCAGTTAGCTCGCGCGTGTGCACTGCTGTATCAATTTGTAGAATTGCCGGAATATTGGCGTGCATACCGTCGGCGTAAACCCTGGCAGGCATATTCCCTGCAGGCTGTAATGTTTCTCTTGCTTACCTCGCTCCTGTTGGTTTTTCTGTTCATCCAAAGCATCCGCTGGGGGAGTTACGGCCCGCTTCCCACGCGCGAAGACCTGCACCATATCTCCCATCATCTGGCATCCGAAGTATACGCTGCGGATGGGTCGGTGCTCGGCCGTTATTATTTTGAGAACCGAAGTTATTTACATTATGATGAGATACCAAAATCGCTGATCAATGCATTGGTGGCCACTGAGGACACCCGGTTTTTTCAGCACCATGGGATCGACTGGCAATCCTGGGGCCGCGTGTTACTGAAAACCATTTTCCTGAATGATAAAACCCAGGGAGGCGGCAGTACCATTACCCAACAGTTGGCTAAGAATTTGTATCCCCGCCAGGATTTCGGTAAATATTCCCTGCTGATCAATAAGCTGAAAGAAGTACTCATTGCCCGGCGATTGGAAGATCTCTACTCTAAAGAGGAGATCCTGGAACTTTATCTCAACACCGTCTCCTTCAGTGAAAATACCTATGGGATCAAGGTGGCAGCCTATCGTTTTTTCAACAGATCTCCCGAAGCCTTACGGCCCGAGCAGATCGCCGTGCTTATCGGCATGTTGAAAGCTACAGCCCATTATAACCCCATGCGCCATCCTCAGCAGGCGATCGAGCGCCGCAATCTGGTGCTTGATCGCATGGAACAGGATCACTATTTGTCGGCCGGGGCTGTGGATTCGCTGCAACAACTGCCCTTGTCAATCAATTATCAGCCCCTGACCGCCAATACCGGACCAGCCACCTATTTTCGGGAAAAGCTTCGTCTGGAGTTGAGGGATCTGCTACGCGATGTGTACAAGCCCAGTGGTATGCGTTACAATATCTATACCGACGGCTTGAAGATCTATACCACTATCGATGCACAATTGCAACAGTATGCGGAATCGGCCGTCACGCAGCACATGACGGAATTACAGCAGGCATTTACGGACCATCTGCACGGTGAAGCTCCCTGGACCAATGACAGCCTGTTCCGGGAAGTAGTCTATCAGTCGGAGCCCTATATCAGTCTGGCGGAAAAATGCCTGTCGGTTACAACAATTGATTCGATCCTGTCCATTCCTCATCCGATGCGGATCTATCGATCTCCTGGTCAGGATGAAGCAGTAATGATGAGCCCGCTGGATTCTATCCGTCACTACATGTCTTTCCTCAATGCCGGTTTTATGGCTGCTGAGCCGTCCACCGGAGCCGTGCGGGCTTGGGTGGGCGGGATTGACCACGAATATTTTAAGTATGACCACGTTAGTTCCCGGCGATCGGTGGGATCTACTTTTAAACCCTTCGTATATGCCGCTGCCATCCGGAAAGGTTATCATCCCTGCATGTATACGCCGAATGTACTGGCTACCTATTGGCGGTATGAAGGTTGGAAGCCGCGAAATGCCGATCATAAATACGGGGGGCTCTATTCGATGGAAGGCGGCTTGATCCATTCGGTGAATACCATTGCGGTGCAAACGGCTTTGCGGGCCAGACCCAAGTCCGTAGCCGCTCTGGCCCACCAGATGGGATTGGAAGGAGATATCCCCGGAGTACCTGCTGTGGCATTAGGTGTTGCGGATGCTTCGTTGGAAGAAATGGTGACTGCCTACAGCGTGTTTGCCAATCGAGGGAAACGACCCGAGTTATACTACATACGCAGGATCGAAGACCGGAACGGAGAGGTACTGGCCAATTTCGAGTCACAGGTCGACAGCAGTCGCTGGGAGCGTGTTTTGCAGCCCCGCGAGGCTGACCTGATGAATGAAATGCTTCGACAGACGCCTATTAAAGGGACAGCCATGCGCCTGCGTTACCGCTACCAGCTCACCAACGATCTGGCTGGAAAGACCGGTACCAGTCAAGAACAGGCCGATGGCTGGTTCATGGGCTATACGCCCGAACTCGTTGCCGGAGTATGGGTGGGCGCAGAGTATCCCTTTGTGCGTTTCCGTAACCTCCAACTCGGCCAGGGAGCCAATACCGCGTTGCCGATCTTTGCGGAATTCATGCTCCAGGTGAATCAGGATGCCTCTTTTTGTGACCTTAGTGAAGCCCGCTTTCCAGAGCCGTCGACAGAAGTGCTGTCTATGCTCCATTGCCCGAACATTGTCTGGCCGGAGCAGGATTCTACGGCAACGGAAGAAGGGGTCATAGCTGCAGTCAAACCGGAGGAAGCAACAGCGGCTGGAGTTGTGGAGAAATAAATAACAAGATCAGGCGCAAGATCAAGTTACAAGTTCAGGGAATTGCTTCAAACTTTGGAATAATAGCTCTTATTCATAACACGGGGACATTGAACTTGAGGGTGAGCTTGAACTTGCTTTTTGGTCTTACACATAATCCAACAGCTCCGTGATCCGGTCGATAACCGCATCCGGGGCGGCTGTCAGCAGTTCCTCACGCGACTGCGCTCCGGTAGTAATGCCCAGCGAATAACGAACGCCGGCATTCTGCCCTTCTTCAATATCGATCTTTGAATCACCAACCTTGACGACTTCCAAGGCACTACAGTTCCACTTGTCCATGGCCAGTTGGATCATATCCGGAGCCGGCCGGCTGTTGGCGACCATATCGGCAGTGATCAGGTCTTCTATATCCTGGCCGACGGTTATCCCAACCTTATCGAGGATCTTTTGCGCCACATCTTCCGTATAACCGGTATTGAAAATGCGAACAACTCCTTTTGCTTTTAAGGTAGAAAGCACATCCGGAAGGTCATCAAAAACTTTCAGCGTTTCTTCTTCGTAAGCCCGGTTGAGATGGGCTTTGAAATACTGGTGTATATTGTCCAGCAATTTCGTATCGGGGGCATGCCCCTTCACCTGGCGGTATACGTCACGAATAGCATCGCGTTTTTCTTTGCCCGCAGCGATGGAAAGCACGGTAGGCAGATCTACCTCACAACCGTAGGCCTGCAATGCTTTTTGTACGGTTTTATAAACCAGATTATCTTCATTGATGGTGGTGCCGGCCATATCGAAAACGACCATTTTTATCATAGTGATTAGGTTTTGATGGTTGACGTTTACCGCCCTAATATTTTATTTAGATGTTGTTCGGCGTAGCCCAGCGAACCGGTCATGCCTTTACCGCCGATACCTGTAACAATATGTACATTCGGATGAACTTCCATTTCGAATACATCCCGGTCCTTACACTGGCTGTAAATGCCGATCCAGCTTTTTTGGATGTCGTAGTGGTCAAGATCATAAATTTTTCGGGCTGCCCCCACGATGAAATCATTTATCTCCTGATCGATTCGAAAATCTACTGCTTCACCGGCATCCCAGTACTCATGTGAGTCGCCGAGAATAACACTGCCGTCATCTGCTTGCTTGAACAGGATGTGGATACCTAGCTGCCGGTTAAAAGCCTGCGCATCCTCTTTTGCCTTTACCCTGGCAAAAGATGGACAGAACTCAAAACTTTCGTAGCGCCGGATGGTCCAGCCGGTGAGAATGGAACCTTTGATCCGGCGTTGCGGCTGCGGCCGGGTGATCAACATTTGCAGCTTTACGCTTTGCAGCGGACTGCCGGCGAATATTTCCGGATACAGACTTTGAAAATCGCTGCCAGAGCAGATGATCACTTTTTCCGCTTCAATTTTTGTACCTCGATTGTTGAGCAAGCTGTATCGTTCTCCTTGTTCCTCGATGCCAAATACCCAGGTATGGGCGAAGTAGTGCAGGCCTTTTTGTTCCCACAGCAAGCGGGTAATGTGGTGAATGGCCTGTCGGGGATCGACGGTGACTTCCTGCGGGAAATAAAGACCCCCCAACACATAATCGGCCCGCAAACCCGGGTATTGCTCCAGGCATTCCGCCCGACTTAAAAGCCGGGATTCGTAATCATCGGCCTTATTGATCTGCGCCAGTTCTTCCAGAAGATTCATTTCTTCCTCATCGGAAGCGATGTAGATACTGCCTCCCTGCCGGAGACTGATCTCTCCCTGAGCCTGTAGTTTATGGTAAATGTCCAGACTTTTTCGCCCGTAAGCCTGCCATCTGGAATCCATACCGGAGGGCACGATCTGACCGAAATTGCGTACGGTAGCCCCACAGGGTTGTGGATCTTTTTCAATTACCGCTACTTTCAGGCCGGCCTCCAGTGCGTGATAGGCGTGAGCGATGCCCAACATGCCTCCGCCGATAATGGCGATATCAAAATGATGCATTGATGTTTTTTTGAGTCGCCAGTCGTTGAGTCTTCAGTCGTAAGTCTTCCTTTCTGATGACTGACTTACGACTGAAGACTTACTGACTTATGACTATTGTCCGACTGCTTCAAAAGCGCCCCGCAGGGTAGCCACAATAAAATCAATTTCCTCCTTTCCAATGATCAGGGCCGGACGCATGGTGATCATATTGCCTTCGTAGAGTTTGAAAGAGAGGCCTCGATCCAGGCAATAACTCAGGATCTGCTGGGCCGCTTCCATTGCCGGTTCCTTAGTTACAGCATCATTAACCAGATCTATACCGATTAGGAAGCCTTTGCCGTCGATGTGGCCGATAATGGGAAACTGCTGCTGCAATTCCAGCAAAGATCCCCGGAAATACTCACCGAGTTCTTTTACCCGATTGACTACCTGCTTTCGCTGCATGTAATTCAATACGGCCAGCGCGGCAGCCGAAGACAGGGGGCTCTTTTCGTGCGTAAAATGACCGATGGAGCGATCCTGTAAGCAATTGTATTTGTCGTGGGTCAGGATACCTGCAAAGGGCACTACCCCTCCTCCCAGGGATTTGCCCATCACCACTACATCGGGCGTCAAATAGTGCTCACAGGCGAAAAGTGTGCCGGTACGACCCAGCCCGCAAACGATCTCGTCGAAGATCAGCAAGGCATCGTATTCTACACAAAGATCAGCCACTCTCTGCCAGAAGTAGGCGCTGGGCACGTGCGGCGCCGAGGCGATCGGTGTGCCGATGATGGCCGCCATATCCGGGTGATGTTTCAGGATGAGTTCGATCTGACGCAGATACAGCTCATCGATGTGCTCCCGTTCGGTGCGATGATCCAGTCCCCAGGGATTACGGTAGTAGTTGGGGAATTCCACGTGGAAAGCACCGGGCACCATCGGCCCCTGACCCAGGGTGAAATGTGGGTCGCCGCCCACAGCCGCCGCCTGCCAGGTAGTACCGTGATAACAGTCGTAGAAGGAGATGGTCTTCCATTTGCCGGTGATGTGTTTGGCCAGGAGCAGGGCCATTTCGATGGCTTCCGAGCCGCCGGGGCAATACAATACCCGGTCGAGGCCGGACGGAGATTGCTCGCACAGCTTTTGGGCCAGTTCCACGGCTGGTATATTGGTATAGCGCCGGGGGGTAAAGGCCAGCGACTCGTCCAGCTGCTTTTTCACGGCCGCTACAACATCCGGATTATTGAAGCCGATATTGTGTACGCCGTTGCCGTGCAGATCTAGGTATTTCTGTCCGTCCAGGTCATAAATGTAGGCTCCTTCTGTACGGTTTTTTTCGGGCCAAAACGTTCATAACCGGCGTAGAGAGCGCCTGATGCAGGAAATATTTTTCATCGGCCTCCAGCCAGTTGCGGGTGGTTTCGCTTTGTTGGTTGCGGAAGGTTTGTTGTCCGGATAGGGTATTGGTGTCTCCCTGGTGTATAAGCATAATGTCTTAAGTAAATGATGGTTCGGTTGATAAGAGGTTTTGCGCTATGAGATCAATCTTTCGACAAATATAATTCACCGGCCGGTATCAGTTGCTTGGAAATGCCCGGGCCTTTGTAGAATAGATACAACCCCATGCCGCCACCGCCGTTGAACCATTCCACCCGTAACTTTTGCTTGCCTGCGGGCAGATTAACCGTACCGCTTCTTTCAATGACGCCGTGATCACCGTCGTTATCCACTACCAACTGGTCATTCACCCAGAGCTTACTGCCGTCATCGGAGGCCAGATAAAACTGATATTCACCGGCTGTTGCCACCTGGAGATAAGTATCGAAAACGGCGGCTACTTGTTCCTGCTCCGGGAGTTGTACCTCGTCGAGGCTGATCTCATGCGTAATAGCCTGGCTTACCTCCTGTAATGGCCCAAAATCCGGTAGCGTTTTTATGTCGGGTACCAGATAAGTATGGTAGCGCACTCCCTTTTGCGGATCGCTCCGGAGCACGCGGAAATACCCCGTTGCTTCCTTGCTGATCTTTTTGTCGCCCGAAAAGATGGCCGCTTTTACCACCGCATTCTTTTGCAGGGTGACGGCATTTTCAAAGACCGGAGAAGAGGTGTCCGGCGTGCTTCCATCCAGGGTGTAACGGATAATGCCCGTTTCATTGGGGTTATCGATCTTCAGTTCCGGGTATTCATCAATGTAAAGGCCACCGGCCTGCTCAAAACCCATTTTTTCGGGATGGATCACCGGTTTGCTTACCAATACCGGTACCGGATAAGTGATCTTCGGTGCCGCGTGTCCCACAAATGCTTCCTTTACGGGCCGCCCGATCCAGGCATTCGGTATTTCCAGCCCCAGGGCAAAAGCTACCGTGGCGGCATTATCCATCGTATTGACGGCCCCTCTGATGGAATATCCTTCTTTGATGCCCTTACCGTACAGGATAAAAGGGATCAGGACTTCTTCCGGAGTTTCTCCGCCGTGCCCTAAGCCAACACCTCCGTGATCCGCTGACAAGATGACAAGGGTTTCGTCCATTATCCCTGATGCACGGATACCGTCCATGATAACACCAATGAGCGAATCAGCTTTGCTGACGGCCCGGTAATATTCCGGACTGCCGTGCCCGTCATGATGCCCGGCATGATCTACGTGGTCAAGGTGTACAAAGCAGAATAAGGGCTGCTGTTCCTGCAGATAGTTTACCGCTTTCTTGGTAGTAGCATCTTCCGTATCCAGGGTGATGCTTAAGTCAACTATTTTGCTATTAAACAGCCGGCCGAAGCCGTCCCAATGGTAAATAGCCGCGCTTTTTGCTCCGGGGCGCTGATCGTGGATCAGATTGAAAATACTCGGGAAATAGCCGTCGGCATCCGCAGCAGAACCGGGCAGTACAAAATCGTCCTTTTCCCAGGCATTGGATGTGACACCGTGTTGTTCCGGACCAGCTCCCATGATCATGGATGCCCAGTTGGGGGAGGAACTGGACGGCAATACCCCCCGGGCCTGAAAGGTGGCAGCTCCATTCTGTACCAGGAAGTCAATGTTTGGTGTCGGAGCCTGTTGGATCCCGTCCGGGCTCATACCGTCTACTCCGATCACGATGACGTGTTCTACGAGAAGCACATCCTTCCCAGTTTGAGCATTTGCACGGCTAACAATTCCCGCGAAAAGGAATACCGCGGAGATGAGAAAAGTATTGAGCGATCGCATGTATTATCCAGTTTGATCCGGGCAAGGTAAAGGATTTGGTGCAAAGCCATTTTTCGTCATTATTATTTATTGGTTAAATATTTATTAATCAATTGTAAATTCAGTGTTAACAAATTATTATATTTGCCTAAACCGCTGCTGTATACATCTTATGCGGTGATTCGCCTTATTCCAAAAATTAAATATTGACAAAATCGGCATCCGGAGGATGATCCTATTCCGGGAATGGCTGCCCTGTTGTAGCAGAAAACTCACAATGAAGAAATTTTGAAAATTAAGAGCTCCATACTGATACTTATACTTTCGCTGGTCACTTTCTACGGTGCCGGGCAGGAACCTTTTGACTGCAACGGAAGGATTTTCAGGGTATTGGAGCAGCAGGGAGGGACGATGTTCCAGGAAATGTTCCTCGATCCGCAAACGAATGCTTTGGAGACGATTGATCTGCAATTTTACAACAGCAAGAAGATCAACGGGATTGCCTATCATCCCACGCAGAATCTGATCTACGGAGTGCTATTGGGAGAGAAGTACCGCCTTTGCCGGATCGACGCGCAGTACCAGCTCGAGATCATCAAAGAATTACCGTTGCCGGAAGATATGTTATTCGTATCAGGAGATGTATCCCCGGATGAAAGATACCTTGTTTTGCTGGGTTTCAATCGGGATGAAAATACCAATCTCATCGCACTGGTAGACCTGACGACCCCGGACTTTCCCACCCGGCTGCTGGAAACTACTACTACTGACCCGGTCGTGAATGCTATTTACTGTGCTGATATTGCCTTTCATCCCACCAACGGCCGGCTCTTTGGCTTTGACCATCTTTCCGGCCGTCTGATCACCATAGATATTCAGAAAAAGCAGATCGATAATACGACCTATCCGCCAAGTGAGGTTTTACAGGGCAATGTACCCAGTATCTTTTTTAATGCACAAGGCGAACTGTATGGCGTTGGCTCTACTCAGCCGGGTTATACCACCAACCGCAATTTTTACCATTTTGATGTTGGTAACGGTGCCGTTCAACTGCTGGAAGAACTCAGTTTTGAAACCAATCAGGATGGTTGCTCCTGCCCGTTCAAGGTGAAATTACTCAACCGGGTATCCGAGCGGCAGGCGTTTCCCTGTGCAGAACTGACTTTCCAGTTCACCATCATCAATCGGACAAATCGGCTACAACCTGATCTTAACTTTACGGATACCTTTCCGGATTATATGCGCGTACTTGAGATCAGTCCGTTACCCTTCCCGGGAGAGATCGTCAGTGGCGCCGGCAGCAATGTGATCGATATCCGGGCTATTCAACTTCCGGTTGGCGTCGATAGCTTCGAAGTGAGAGTAATGGTCGGCCAGAATGCTTCCCGGACAAATGTATATAATGCAGCTCATCTCGACGGGGTGATCTATCAGGAGGAGAATACACCCAGACACATTATTTCCGACGATCCAGAAACGCCGCAACCGAATGATCCGACCTGGTTTTTCGTCGAGCCGCTGCGGGTGACATTTCCTGAAAGCGAAGTGTTCTTCTGCGAAAACAGCACCGTGG
>JAGQXH010000200.1 GCA_020436695.1 Lewinella sp.
TTCTTAGACATCATTAATACATATTAGATATCCATCATGTACATAATTTATATCTAATTTGTATTTTTGCTCAAACCTATCGTTAGGTGCAGAAAATAGCCGGTCACCAAGTACCGGTCACCGAGCACCAAAAATTAACCCCCACCGGTTTTGTCTTGGCGGACACCGGCAGGGGCATTCGTTAACTTACATTAACCTGTCAAAGTTATGGCAAAATTATCACTTCCGAACTTCCAATCCCCGCATTTGCGCAATGATGCTCCGATGTTACGCATCATGAACTATGCCGTTTTCGGTTTCATCTTGCTTTCTTCCCTAACCGTTTTTCTCGGCCTGCGCTCGTACATGAGCGAATACATGGCCGGGTATGATCCTTTGTACCGCTACATCGGATACGGTACCGCGTATATTTTCGGAGCGCTGATCCCGGATTTCGCTAATGCAACTATTATCGCCTGGTTGGTGCGTTCTTTACTCATCGGAGACTATAAAAGTGTTCCGGCAAAACTTATCCTCCTGGCAGCTTTGCTCATTTGTTACCTCCTGGCAACGTATTCTTTTAATATGAGTCAGATCAGTGCCGGAGCTTTGGTCGATGAATTTCGTGGAGAAACCCAACTGGTAGATATAGCGGCTATCGATAATACTACGGATGCGCGCATTAAGGAGATCCAACGGACTGCCGAACAAGAATACAAGCAGGTCGAAAAGGAATACGATCACTTGATCGCTACTTCGGACCAAAAGTATATAGCTGAACTGAAACCTTACTCACTGGAAATCGAACGCCTGGAAAGAAATAGGAAGCCTTCAAATACAGAATGGACGGACCGGGAGATCGCCCAGCAGCGAATGAGCATGCAACCGATAGCGATGGAAAGACTGGCCGAACAGAATCGACTGACCGAAGAAAAGAATAGCGCGCTACAGGTGATCCGGCAAAATCGTCGGGAACGGGAACGAACCGCCCTGGCGGCACGGGATACAACTTTCTCGCAGGAAAGCAACCTGGTACAAGCTACTAATCTACGTAAGGACACGGTAAGCGAGGAACTTAAATATTGGATAGGCAACATTGCAGGCTTCGCCGTATGGGTCATGCTGGCCCTGGTGGCCATTCTCCAGGTGCTTAGGGTGCGCAATGAGCAGTTGCCGGTATATATTCCCGCTAATAGGCTAATCGCTAAATTTGGGGAGGTAGTAGCTGCACTACCCTATCTCGGCGGTACTTTGTTGCTCCACGCTGCCCGGCGTCAGTATCAACGGGCAGCTAAGATTGATCTTCCGCCACCACCTACGCCCCACCGGCAGTGGGATTATGGCAGCTTTCGCCCGGAGCTACTACCTTTTAAACACCAAAATAGGTCCTCCTCTTCCAGCACACCTTCACTCCTCCCGGTTAAATCGGAAAAGATCAACGGCAATAAACCGGGTCCGGGCCTGTTGGATAAGCTGATCCGCTTACTATATCAAAACCCCGAAGAAGACCCGCAACCAGCGGCCACAGCCTATCGGCATGACAACACGAACAGGGACGACAACATAAACAGGGATACAGAAAGTGAAACACCCGGCGCGATAATTTCGGACAAGGATGAGGTGTCCGAAAGTACGGATAGCGCCAATACAAATGCCGATCTGTCGGAAATTGAGCCTTTGTCCGAAAACAACCCTGTAGAAAAGCCGAGTCCGACAATTCATTCCGACAACACGAACAGGGCTAATAACAACACAAACAGGGGAGTAGAACCGGATGTACTGTCCGAAACCGAAATAGGGGAGGGGGGCATCAAAAAGATCCGGATCGGCCGAAAATGGTACACGCGCCGCCAATGTTCGAAAAAATTGTCGGACGCCCGCCGGGGAGCTAAAAACGCCGTTACCGAAAAAGCCCGCCAACGCAACCTGGATCGGATCAAGAGCTTTGAACAGGCACTCCAGCGTTTCGATCAGAAGAAAACGGAACGGGATCTGGTAACGGTTTAAGACAACAGGAGTAGGGTAGGGGAGTGGCTTCCTTCGAATATTTCTTCCCACTCGTCGAAGGAAATGGTTTCCCTCATCAACTTATAACATTTTCCCTTAAACACAAGGGTAGCTGTACTAGATACAGGTGCCCTTGTCGTATTTAAAGGCACCTCTCTTTTAGTCAGCTGCACTTGATCCCTAATACTTTTAAATTCAAAATTCGTATGCTTCAACCCTATCAGGAAAAATATCACCAATTCAGTCTTGGTGATCGGATTGTTATTAACAACAAGACTTTCCGCATCAAATCGATAATGATCAAAAAGAGAATTTCCGATCAGAACGAATCCGTTTGGATCACGATTTGGGGAAAAAAGCCTCATGCCGTTAGCTTTAAGATCGACCGGATCTTTAGACGGGATGACCTTTTCTGGAAAGTCAGGGCTTTCCATTTTAGCGACTTAAATGATGTTAACACCGCTTACCCATTAGGCGCGGAGCTCGAAGAAGCCTACGGTGATACAACCGTATCCCTATCCAAAGCTACTATTCTGGCCGATACCAGATTGAATGATGAATATATTGGACACTGTTTTGAAACCCTGGATACCTGATATCCAGCTCCCTTCATCGATCATTACTCCCATCTCATCGAAAGAAATAGCAGCACCACCCGAAATCCTGCACTTTGCCAATCATAAAGGGTAGCTGTAAGCACATTACGGCTGCCCTTTCTTTGTGGGTACCCCAGGTTCTTGCAGCTACCGAATTTCTCAATCAAAACCCAATTATCATGAAATTCGAACTGTTCAAGATCATCGTATTCGCTTCCTGCCTGTTTGCTTTCAATAAATATCCATCACAGCCGCTTCCCGATCTTGACGCCTCAACGGGAAAGCCCCCGGTCATTCAATCTCATTCCAAGAAGGTTAATTCCCATCTTGATACCTACATATATTAATCTACCGATGCTCAAAGCTCCGAATTATTACTTTCAGCTCCTTCCCACGATCCGACTTGTCTCCCCAATGGGGGAGATGCCGAAGGCAGAGGGGGCCTAATTCCTGGGCACCCAGCACCAAAGAGTGTATTACAAATTGCGTACTGCATGGATAGCTACGGCCATGCCATCAACGCCATCCATGCCACCCCATGCCAGAAAATTCCCATATGAATCATATCCGACTCCATTTCATCACAGCCGGCTTGTTATTCCTCCTACTAAGCTGCAATAAGGAGCAATTTTGCCAGATCCCTCCGGAACTCCCCACAACCCCTACAAAAGTGGATCCGGTAACGGTCCGGGGCTTCTATAATAGTCAAAGCTGTAGAACTTACTTCGATGCCCGCCTTCTTCCAACTGGTCTCCTTCTCCACGATGACACCACAGAACCCGAAGATTGCGACAGCGAATCGCTTCCTTTTCATATCCAGCCCTTTATTTTTCCGTTGAATGATACCATCTACCGGGGCCTACGTATCACCGGCCCCTATCCATTCCGTAAAGTTGGGTTTAAGCTTTTCACGGCCACACATCCGGAATTCCACCGGAAAGCGACTTTTCTGTATACGTATGCCGTACCCGGTAAATATGTATTGCAGGTTTTCTTTCCCGAGGCCGACTGGCAGGACTTATTATCCACTGATGAGCAACTGGAGTTTTCCTTCCAGGTAATTCCCGAAAAAAATATGGCTCCTACCTTCACGATCCTCCAGGGGTATTATGAAATGGAAGAGGATCGCCTTTACCTCACGGAAAACGCCGACGAGCAAGCCGCCAGCTACACCATTCACGCCAACAATCCAGAACTTCAATTCCAGTTGATCGATCCACCGTTAGGTGTGGGCTCCGTCTACGTCCTGCGCATCCGCAGCATCTACACGCTCCCCACTGAGGACTTTGTCATCTGGACTGAGAATAACACTTGCAATACCCTCCAAAACTGGGATCTCCAACTCATCCCGGCCGTAGGCTACCACGTAATGGAAGTCGCTTTAGATCCTCCTTTCATGAATTGTCTGAAGCGGGAACAGGAAGCATTCCAATTCCGGATCGCGCTGTTCAAATAACCCGATAGGGTAGGGGAGCACCCAACTTCAACACCGCAACACGTCAACACCTCAACACATCCAAAAACAACTAAAACATGAACCATCCAACTCACCATCTCACTTCCTCACCGTCTCACCCGCTTTTCCCCGGTACCGACGTCCCGCTGGCTTGTCTCTTCATCCACCTCCAACAAGGCTATACCATACCTCAATTCCTCCAGGACTTCCCGGCGGTATCAAAAGAACAGGTGCAGGATTTACTGGAATGGACCGGCACGGCCTTTAAGACCCCTAATTTGTTGGCCGAACTCATCATTGGAACAGCCGACACAGAGGAGGAATAGGTATTGTTGATTAGCGTGAAGCCGGAAGCAGTAGCCGTACACCGCTTGACTGAGTCCGCGATGTACGGCCACTCCATTTTAGTTCAAAGACCTTTGAGGATATCGTCCGGATCTTCTTTGTCGTGACGGATGGTTAGGATACGCACAATACTGATCGATTTCAGTACCCGGAAGATAATCTTATAGGACCACTTTTTCGTGTATCGGATATTCTTCGGTAAATCTTCAGTGCCAGGCAGGATAGGTCTACTCTCTGGTAAGTGCTTTAGATCGTCACCGGCTTTTTTGATAGCTCGGCGAACTTTCCTGGCTTGTGTAAGGGAAGCATTTTTGGCAACGTAGTCTGATATCTCCTTAAGCTGCTTCTGAGACTTCCTGGAGAAGACGACTTTAAAGAGTTTGCCTACCACTCCTCCATTTCTTTTTCCAAGTCTTCGGACGAAATGAACTCGCCGCGCTCTATTTCGGCATCAGCTTCTTCGATCTCACTGAGGAGTTCTTTCATCGTTAGACGAGGACCTGGAGGAGGCAGGATAGCGGCGGCTGCTTCATCACTGATTTCTTCTTCCAGATACTCAGCAGCGTAGGCTTCAGTCATGGCATGAAGGATCCTAAGGAAGCTTTCGTCAGCTTGCTCAACCCGCAGGTGTAAGATCTCCTTGATCTGTTCAATACTCATGACTATTCGGTTTAGTGAATGTGGTTGCATAAAGTTAACGATTTTATGGTAAAATAAGTTGTTGCACATGGCGAAGATCCACCGGATCAGCATAGCTCAGCTGCTGCTGCCGCTTGAAGTAAATAGTAACCTCAATAGAGATGACAATTAGTTTCCAAAGACAGCAATAGACACAGCAATGGCTTTCTTGCCTTACACAAGATCACTACTGAAACCAAACTTATGCTTGAGGGTCTTAATGCAATTCCGCGTATCTAAAAGTAAGAAGAAATTGACAAGCAGACAAGTATTGTAATTAAATTGTTATAAAGGAGGTTGGCTAAATAGATCACTGCATCCAGCCTTAGTTGCCATCAGAGCCATACATTCGTGGGCTGCTCCTTATGCGCTGCTTTCCCCTATAGCTAATGTAAGTGGTATATCCTGATAGCATTCAAAATTACCATTACTTATTTGGCAGATTGAAAGCAGGTTATAATTTAAGATCGCCCAGAAATATCAATCCCCACCACCGCAATCCGATGCTCATCCTCCCGATAACAGTCCAACACTCTTCCTATTTGTGTAGGAAAGTCCTTCTTCTTCGGATTGTCATTATAGATCAAAAAAATACCAAAATCACAATCGTTTTGTCGGAGATAGGGGAGGAAGGTATCCTCCTGATAGATCGGTATCTGTTTCGGGCTTAGATCAGTATTGTCAGCTCGCTTCACCTCGATCAATACGGATCCGATGCTGCCATAGGTGATGATAAGGTCTGTCCGTCGGTCGTCTAACATTTGGACTTCCCGATGGAGGGTGATGTCGGAGGGTCTTAGTCCTTTTCGCAAAAGAAAATTTTCAAGTTTGATAACCAGGTCTTTTTGGTAGATCTTTTCCTTTTCCAACTTACCCCCTTTGGGCTTTTCCAGATCCCCCATAAAACCGTAGTATCCCTCTGTCAACCATTTTCGCAGATCATTGTCCAATACCTCCCTCACCAGTTGAAAAAGCTCAGCAGGATAGGAGATATCTAAATACTGCCTTTCTTTCAGCTGGTTAAACTTGCGGATACTGTCACCAAAGTGCTGTGGCTCGGCCAGATATTCCAGGTATTCATTTTGTATACTGGCGATAAAATAATTGAACCAGCTGGCCAGGTTGTTTTCTCCATATTCTTGGACTAATTTTCGTAGTTGGCCCAGGTAGGTTTTCAATTGGCTTTTTTGCGGTTTAAGGTTCTTGAAATACTTGGCAACTACTTCCCAAATTTCTGCCTTAACGTAGTTATAATAATTGGGATCTTCGTCCAAAAGAGAAAATGACTGCTTTAGGAACCAATGCATTTTCTCTATATGCTTCGGATGGGAAAGCTGCGCTAATGGTCTGGCCAGGCCTTCGCTATCTGGAGCCAGCCGGACGATGCTTGTAGTCCTTTTTACAGTATGTTCCTGATAGGGTTGTTTCAATACTTGCTCCATTCTCCAGGCTACTGCAGATTCATTTTCCTTTTGCAACAGATATTGATTTAACTCTTTGGCCAGACGGTAAGTGTCAACCGTAGCTGAGGTAGCGACATGTTTAAATACTTCTGAAATCTGTTCCTCCTCAATGCCCCAATTTGCGAGTTTACTAAAAGCCACTATCCTGTTGGAAAGTGGAGCGGCATCATTTTGCAGGATGGCCATGAGCCAGGGCTCGCTGAATTTTATATTATAATCCAGAATGAGCTTTAATGAGGCATACAGCTCATTGTCAGATTGATAATTGATTTCGATCAGAAACCAGTTTAATGCTAATTCGATCTCTTCGTAAGTGGGGTCTTCTCCTAGAGCAGCTAGAATTGGTTCATGATAGAAAGTGATTGGCAAAAGTTTTAGGAGCTTATTCCGGAATGGTGTCGCGTCAAGATGAAGATCCTGAAGCTGATCAATGATGATTTGAAAAACGGCAAGTACTGGTGGTAAGGAAATGCTATTCCGTTTTTGTGACGGCAGGCATTCTTCGGGAGAGAAACGCTCCAGAAAGGATTTAGCTAGTGAGCGTAGTTTTTCAATTTCACTATCGACGATAAACTTATTAATTGTTTCTTTATGATCCCGAAATATCTGAAAAGCACGGAGATCACGC
Source organism: Lewinella sp. (assembly GCA_020436695.1). GTDB lineage: Bacteria > Bacteroidota > Bacteroidia > Chitinophagales > Saprospiraceae > Flavilitoribacter. The sequence goes on from JAGQXH010000200.1 coordinate 7,153, forward strand.
TGTTTAAGTGTTTCGCTGAATTGTTCATAAATTTCCGTTTCCCATTCCCACCGTTGATTCTTTGTCTCCTCGTATTTTTTAACCCTCGCTGCTCTTTTTATTTCTTTTGCTTCAAATTTTTCCGGAAAATACTGTTGATAGAGCTTCTCGGAAATTTCTTCTCGAGATGAGCGAAGAACCTCTTCTGCTAAAGATAGATTTGTTAACTTGGATTGAGTCGCACGATGAAAATCAGCATAGTTGGAAAGGTCCAGTAGTTTATTGATCAAGACACCTAGTTCTAAATATTTTTGATCTGGAAAGCCTTGCTCAACAATTTGATCTAAGATTAATGAAACAGGAGAAACACTCTTCTTCTTGAGCAAGTCAATAACTCCAGCAACAAAAGAACTGTGGTCCGCATAGTACCAGTCAGTCGCTACTATCAACAAAAACCGGACAACCCGTAGCTCTATATCTCTATCCCAAAGTTTTGCTAATCGGCTGAAAAGATGATCCTCCCGATAAAGAGGGTATCGAAGATCTGTATCTAAGCCATCAAATATGTGATTCCAGATTTTTAGCTTAGTTAAATATTCAGCCAGAATCTCAAACAGGTGCAGGAAGCCTTCCCTGGAACTGATGTTGGTCAATGGAGAAATCGTAAGAATCCTTGATCCTAATTGCTGATCGACAAATATTCTGATAGATTGGGAATGATTCGGATCGACCTGACGATGAAACTCCATGATGGCATGACCAACGGAAGGTGGCCTATTATCAAAAAGGGATAAATAGGGAGTAAAATCTTCGATGGAAGCTACTTTTTCCAGACACTTGGCCGAATAACGGTGCAATACATCCCCAAAATCAAAGTTGTCAAAGGCTAAGTAATCGAATAGTATGGGCTTCCAGACTACTTTATCCGATTCCGGGATATCTAGATTTAGGATTTGTTCCAGTATGAATATTAAACTAGTTTTTCGCACATAACCTTTAAAGTCCATCTCACTTTTAACGATCTCCTGGAAAATCGGATCGTGATATTCCGGAATGTAAAATGCAGGCAAAGCAGTTGCCAGTTCCTGGTCTAGCCATCGGCACTCATCGATGAAGTAGCCAAATACAAGTCGGAAAACCTGATCTTTTTGCACTGGATCATTAGTAAAGTAGTCGAGATCCGTATAGCGGATCAATGAGAAGACATTAATATTTCGGGTCCGTTTCCCAAGTTGAAGTAACGGAAGTAAGCAGGCTGGTTCCAATTCCGTCATATAACCAAGCACATCCAACCAACTTGGTAATATAGTCTGGAGATGTTGATCGATACCGACATCTGCAATAGTCTGATCTATTCTCCCGATCCGTTGCAGCGCTTTAGCCGCCAGGTACTCCTGAAATTCGGTATTATCGAATGTCAGCTTATCGCCGATATCCTTTAGTACGGTATTGTCGAAAAAGACTTCCAGGAGCAGCTGGTTGTCGAGATTAAGATTAGTACCCAGTAGAAAGGTGGTAAAATCATCTTTAGAGATAAGATTGGTTCTTTGGATCTCCATTACCAGTGCCAGTCGTTCCAAACATTGTTGAACGTAAGCTATTTTTGAGTTGTAGCTTTGTCGATCTCCGGATCCCTTATTGGACTCCCCGTGCAAACGCAGTGTGATAATGGTATCAAGCAACTTATTGCGAGTATAAGTGGCAATCTCATCTATCCCTTTCCTCTCCACAAGTCTGGAAAATATCTCTAAATACCGAGGAGTGTACAGCAGGTTATTTGGGCTGTGATATTTTAGAAGACTAACAGATTGGAGGCTAGTTAAGACTTCTTTTTCGTTATGATCTGCAAAGATGTCGCAATTTTTCTGAAGATAGAAGATCACCTGCTGCATCGAAAATGCACTCAATTCAACAGCTTCAAAATCCAGTGGACTTAAAAAAGGAGCATGTCTGGGTAGGTGATGGGTACGCGAAGAAATAAAGATTCTTATTTTGGGATAGTCCTTTATAAAATCAGCAAGTTCTAAAAGAAGATCCGGAATAAGATCCATACCGACTTCATCGAGAGCATCCAGCAAAAGAACACCTGTTTTTTTCAGGTCAAAGCCAAAAGACCAAATTGCCTTCAAAGTGTTAAAGAGTTGATCCTTCGATGTGTCTTCTTGCGTATGTTTTACCAAATATTGAGGAAGTGGCGCAGCTTTACGCTTGAGATCGAGAAAAGCAAAAGGAGTGTTGTCGGTATAAAAGTGACGCGCCATTTCAAGGAGTAGTGTCGACTTTCCGAAACCAGGTTCTCCGAGAACAAAAACTTTATCCTTATTAATCAGCTCTTCGAAACTTATATGATTAAGGTGATATCGATAGTCCGAGGCCGACTGGTCTTCATTCAGAAAATCGATGAGCTTACTAGATTCTTCTTGCCTAATGGTAGGGACTATGTAGTATTTCATTTGGATTAGAATACTTTAAATTCAGAAAGAACCAGATTTGCCACCAGCTCATTAAAACAAATGGCTGTCATCAAATCTGTGATAAATTTAGTGAAATATCATTTAAAAAGTGATGCTTACAAAAGATAAGTAGAACAGCAGCTGAATAATTGATGAAAACCGTTTGTCCTTTTATATCGTAGTGTAGAAATACCCCTGCTTTATTGGAGCATAAGCCACTAATCCGTTGTTTTGCTCCCACACTAAATCCATTACCCCCATCGCACCCACCAAAACGCTCGTCTCTGCAAGTTAGGCTACACTCCGGGCTGCGCAAAGGGAGGTTCTCTAGATAGGGTAGGGGTAAACTAAAAACAGACTGCTGCTCAGAGAGTACGGATTGCGCAGTCCTCCGGTTTCGCCTTACACTGGCAGCGCCTTCGCGTTTGGCGGCTTTGCGCGCAGGTGGGCGTACCGGGTTGGTGTACAGTAGCATCTACATAGTAGTTACCTATCAGCTACTATCGGCAGCTCTTTATGCCTGCTCACCAAAAATCATTCAAAAACTCACAGCCCTCAATCGAGCAATACCCTGCCGAGAACCGAGCACCCAAAACCAATAACCTATTTCGCGGCCTTTATAAGGGCACCCAGGTTGGTCCACACCCGGCGTAGTTTTCAAAACTACGTTGTTATGTAGTGGCACTTACCCTTTGCTTTGCCCCTGGCATGCTCCTAAAACAAACGCAACACCGGCGGCGTATGACGCACACTCCCGTCCGCCATCAATTCGGTGACCGGCAGATTCCGGGCCAGCCCTTTTTTCACGGTATCCGCAGTTCCCCCGGTTTTACCGCTTGGCCCGTAAAAAGCAATTACGGCATCGGCCTGTTTCACCAGCTCGGTATTGCGTAGCAGCGGAGCTAGTTTTTCCGGGTGGCTTTTATAGTCTGGCCGGATCACTTTTACCAAAATACCTTGCTCTTGTCCGAAGCGTTCCGCCAGTTGGTCGGCTCCCCGGGCGCCACCGTGCAACAATAAAGTGATCGCAGGGTAACGCTGCTGTATCTCTGCTGCCAGGCGCCAGTAATTACGGTCATTTTCTTCAATGCTCCTGCTGCCGGTGATTAATAGTTTCATAAGCTGAAGTAGGCATTTTTCTTCATCTGAAGATACGAAAAAACGTAATTAAACTTAAATGTTTTTATTGAAAATACTTACATAAAACATTGATTTTCAGGCAATAAATCCGTATATTGTATTATAATTAATCACTGATATAAACGCCTTCTGATGAATATATTACCCTCCATTTTTTGCGTTGAAGAAGACCACCCTTTAACTAAAAAAGCCTATCTCGATTGGGAGCATCTGGAAAAAAGAGCTTCCGCTTTAGAAACAGCCTACGCGCGTCAGGAATCGCTGCAAATCGCTCAGGAATTGGGCCCTCGCTTTGTACTGCATCGGCTACCACAGCATTTTTGGGTCGCCCAAATTTGTGAGCCGGAGGATCAGTTACAGTTTTATGCGTTTGGAACAGCAGTGAGCGGCTGCTCGGATCTCTTCCCCATCAGTGATCATATCCTGTTTTTCCGCTCCTACCTTCCCGAGCAGGAGATCCGCGAAAATATTGACCTTTCTTTCTTACCCTTTTGACCTTCCTAACTATGAAAAAGAAAACCATCAAACAAGAGGCCTTGTATTACCTGCAATGCCAGGGTTATACCGCTTCCGATCAGGATATCCAGCGGGCTATTTGGCGCGATCGCAAACGACGGGGAGGGGTCACCGGGCTGGGTGTTTCTTCTTATCTGCTATTCAACAAGATTGCCCGGCCCATCAAACCTGATTCTCAAGTTTCAACCGCATTGTAATGTGTTTGCAGTTTCATTTGGTAATCTAATGCTATCAATAACCGACCGGGAGAAGGGGCCCAGTGGATCCATGCCACCCAGGCAATCCATGCTCCTTCCCCGGTCCAAATCCAATTTCCATAATTGACCAACAGGGATACATCCTGGCTATCCAGGCCATCCCGGTCCAAAACGTGCTAAACATGAAAAATCAAACCCTCCAACCACTCACTGATGTCAAAGCGATCCTGGCCCTCCCGGAGATCAAGTACCTGCCGGGCTTC
>JAGQXH010000201.1 GCA_020436695.1 Lewinella sp.
CGGCAATGGGTTTCCAGATCTGTAGCTCCTTCAGATCAGCGGTGATCTCATCATAAGACTCGCTGGAGAAATTGTCGATCGCGATCTGAGCGAAAATAAAGCCGTCCTTCTCCCAGCCATTCGGCCGGTCTTCCGGGTACAGCAGATAAGCCCAAACCTCACCGTTACCCAGCAGAAATACGCGGGATTTATCCTCATCCCATAAGCCGGCAACCGGCACCTTACCATTATACTTACTGAGGCGCAGGTTTTCGCCGTATGGGAATTTGGTATTCAGTCCCTTTGGGTACAGATCGATGTGATCGATGGCCGGTTGTGACTGAATAGTGATGGGAAGATCAACCGAAGCTATTTTATCTTCCTGATACATATTGATGATCACCGAACCGTCATCGGCGATATGGGTAGTTTCGGTCCAGTCTTCCGGGATTTCCGTGGAGTAGCGATATACATCATTACTGGTATTTTTCAATGCCAGCTCGCCAACCACATCCATTTGTTCCGTTTCAGCAGCCAGAGCAGCGGCCTCTTCTACTCCCGGATTGGAACTATCCGAGCAAGAGGAAAGCAAAAACAATGTACCTAAAAAGCCAATCAGCAGGCTTTTTACCTGGTAATTCGAGAAAATATACATGAAATTGGTGTTTACGACTAAAAGTTCCTATGCATTATTAAAACCGTAGAAAAACGGCAATTGATCGCTAAGAAGTCTTTGGGAAGTGTTAAATTTTCCGCCGTGCTCCCTATTCTTCCATGGGTATGGTACCGTAAGTCTTGCCTTCAGCGGTCATCTTGATCAGATAATTCAGGCGTTTATCTGCCTCCGGTTTTCGCCGGGGAGAGGTCCCGACTTCCTTAATCCAGCCAATCTTGAGCCTTTTGTAAAAGTGGGAGAAGGATTGGAAATTTTCCCATACCTGCTGGTCTATCTGCAATTGCGCAAGAATCCAATCCGGTATTTCCAGCGGATCATCCGGAGAGCCGATCTGATCTTCAATGGGCGTAATTCCGGCCGGTGTCATCAGTCCGGAGGCCTGTAGTTTCCAAACTCTCTGACGGTTAAGTTCTGAAAGGAAAGACTTCTTTTTTCTTGGGGTGATCCGCTGTACATTGCTTTCTACATCGTACTTTTTTATGATACTGTCGATCCAGCCGAAACAAAGACACTCTTCCACCATATCATCATAAGCCAGTGATGGTTTGCCCGTGGCTTTCTTATATCGCTGCAGCCAGATCTCACTGGCCGAACGGTGGTTCTCCTCCAACCAGTATCTCCATTCGCCCCGATCAATGGGATAAAAAACATCAGTGATTTCCATGAGCGGCTTGCTTTTATGAGCAAGTATACGGGAAAATAATGGAATTAGAGACCGGGATAGATGGGATGGAATGTATTACAAATTGCACTTTTTGCTCGTAACGCGTATTGGTGAGCCTTTCAGTCTCTGACGGTACAATCTGTTATACGACCGATAGGATGACGGCAATAAGTTCGTAAACAATATCCATTGCTACGAAAAAAATCGTATCAAAAACTTGTGGTTACGAAAAAAATCGTACACTTTTGTCCTACGAAAAAAATCGTATCATGTCCAAATCAACAAAACCTACCCAACGCGAAATGGCCATCCTACGCATTTTGTGGAAACTTGGTCCAGCATCGGTGCGTCAGGTACACGAAGCGCTCAACCGACAAAAGGAAGGTAAAAAAGTGGGCTATACCACTGCCCTGAAATTCATGCAGGTCATGCACGAAAAAGGCCTTTTGAACCGCGAACTGGATGGCGTAAGCCACATCTATACCCCCACGATCAGTGAGCAGGAGAACGCAGATCAGGTATTGAACAATCTGGTAAAAACAGCTTTCAGGGGTTCATCCTCTAAGCTGGTGATGCAGCTGTTGGGTAAACACCGGACGAGCAAGGATGAGTTGCGAGAGATACGGAATTTTCTGGATCGGCTGGAGGAAGAGTGACGGACGGTCTGGCGAAAGGTATCTCTACGATATCGCAATGAGTAGATCAGATTTCAATTAAAAACCGCTCAAAACATCCGATATGGATCTGCATTTCATTACTCCCGAACTGGCCGAAACCCTGGGATGGATGCTCATACATTCGCTCTGGCAGGGCGCATTGATCTTCGTTTTACTGGCACCGCTGCTCGGTCTATTTAAAGATCATGCTCCCCAACTGCGATACAACCTGCTTTGCCTTGGGCTGCTGGGCCTCCTGGCCACTATGATCATTACCTTTTCACTACATATGCCTGCCCCTGATCCTCAGATCACCTGGCTTGAAAATGAACAGATCTCCCGGGAAATTGCCAATGCCCCCCAGGAAAACCTGGCCCCAGAGATCGTCACAGCTAAAATAGCCCCTTCCTACTCTATTGCAGCTTTAATCCACCGCTACGGCAAATACCTGGTCCAGCTCTGGTTAATGGGCGGACTGCTTTTCGGCCTGCGCTGGGTAAGTAGCCTGTTTTATACCCAACGCCTGAAAAACACGCTCACCCGGGAACTGAGCCCGGACTGGCAAAAGCAGGTTGCTACCTGGAGTCGCAAACTGGGAATACATCGCAGCGTACGACTACTCGAATCAGCGAAAGTGGAAGTACCGGTGATCATCGGTCATATCAAGCCCTATATTCTCCTGCCGATAGGTAGCATAAACGGGCTTGAACCCCAGCAGATAGAGGCCATTATCATGCACGAACTGGCGCATATCAAACGACACGATTTTTTGATCAACGTGATCTTATCCGGTCTGGAAATGATCCTTTTTTATCACCCTGTATACTGGTGGCTGGCCAACCGCATCCACCAGGAACGCGAGCAATGTTGCGACGATATTGCCGTATCAGCCTGCGGCAATCCCCGACTGTACGCCCGCACCCTTTTATTAATGGAAGAAAAACGTCAACAAAAAACATTAGCTATGACTTATCAAGGTAAGAAACATCACCTGCTGGATCGCATTAAGCGCATCTGCGCTACTCCAGGCAATCCATACCGCTTTGAATTTGGTAAAGCCGGATTATCGCTGGTATTACTACTGACGGCAGCCGCCATATCCTGGGCAAAGTTACCGGCACAACCAGATTATGACGATGACCCCGTATTGGAAACTCCGGCATCCATTGACCTACCCTCGTCTCAATTGCCGGAAACATTACATGCTACTGTGTCTATGACTGTTAGCGAGCCTCAGAGATCCGGATCGGAGATCATTAGTGAACCACCGTCTGGGACTGAGCGACCTCATTTAGCCACGCCGCCACAGACCAGCCATCTTTCGCTATCCGATACTATCCCCTATGTGGCCGATATCCCGAAAATGAAAACCAAACCAACCCTGGCGGCCCCACCGACTTTCCCCTTTACTAAAGCCGATGTGCTGCAGGAGTTTGCTAAAGATGCGGCCGATCGTTCCGCTTACCGGGAAAAGATCGATCAGTATAAAGATCAATTGAATCAGTGGAAAGCAAAGATCCAACAAGAATACCTTCAGCCCTGGGACTTGTGGAATACCCAGGTGAAGCTGTCTTATAACAAATGGAAAATGGAACTGCAGGAAAAAAGCGGCGGAGACCAACTTGCATATTACATAGCACTTAAAAACGGCAGCAAACAGTTTTCCGATGCACTCTCCGAAGAAGAGTCAGCTATTAGAGACTCCGAGCAAGTGATCAGATCCGATGTAGAGGATGGGATGAGGGTGTTTGAAGAAGCCCTGCGGGAGATTGCCGATGACCGGCAAGACCGGGATGAACGTATGGCAGTTCGGGACGACCGGATGCGTATCCACGACCTGCGCATGGCGATACACGATGTGCGCATGAGCATACATGATGCCCGCATGGGAATTCACGATAGTCGAATGGGCTTCCACGATGACCGCATGACTGCTTATGATTTTATCCGGGCAAAATTTGAAAAGGAATTCTTTGATGCACTGGCGGCCGACGGGCTTTATGACCGCAGTAGTAAGAAAGATCTTTCGGTGATCATCGATGATAAAATGACCGTTAACGGTAAGGATCTGTCAACGCAGCTTTACCAGAAATATGGCGAGATGGTCAAAAAATATGGCTTTGATTACTCAAGGGAATCTCCGTTCGTGGTCAAGATCTCGGATAAGATGTACCAGTTCGGCAACTCTATGCAAATTTCTGAATAGCGAGTATGGAGATGGGGAGATTAGCCTCCCCATCTCCTAGTCTCCTTTTCTCCAACCACGCTGTTCAAAACCGAACGTAAGCTGTTCATTTCTGTACATTAATGCACGTTTCATCCTGCCGTAATCCGATGATTTACAAACAGATAAAAATTTAGGCGCAGTTTTTGCAGTTTCCTCTAAAAAAGGAATCACCCGACATGTTACGCAATTATCTGAAGATCGCCCTGCGTCAGGCCCGGCGCAATGTTGGTACAACTGTTATCAACCTGAGTGGACTGGTTATCGGCATTACTGCCTGTCTGCTTATCGGACTGTTTGTCTGGGACGAATGGCAATTCGACACCTTTCATCCGGACGTAGACCGTACCTACCGCATTACCACGGAAAGAGGTGGTGCCGAAGGACCAGGTGCCTGGGCAGGTACCTCGCCGGCGCTGGGCCCTGCACTTACAGCCACTTACCCGGAAGTAGAATCGTCTCTCCGGCTTTATCAGATCCGGCAGAAACAGTTGTTCAAAAAAGAGGAGCACGAATACCTGGAAGAAAAAGGATTTTTTGCCGAAAATGAGATCTTCAACTTTTTCGATCTGCCCCTGCGATTCGGGCAACCCGAAAATGCGCTGAGCGATCCCAATACCATCGTACTCACCGCTCCCCTGGCCCAAAAATATTTCGGTGACGAAAACCCCGTCGGCCAAAGTCTGCGTCTTGGTCAGCAGGAATTGGAAGTGCGTGGTGTACTGGAAGCGCTTTCCCCCCATTTTCATCTCGATTTCAACTTCCTGCTTCCCTTCCAAACCCTGGCAGATCAGGTTTCGGAAGAGCGTATGAACAGCTATGTATGGCAGGACTTTTACAACTATATCAAGTTCCACCCCGGCACCGACCGGGAGCGATTCTCCGAAAAACTCAGGGCTTTTGTCGAGCAAAATGCCCATCCACAAACCAAAGAACACGGCTTCTATTACTATCTACATCTGCAACAACTGCCGGAAATTCACCTACATTCCAACAACTTCAGCAATGACGTGGCGGTCCGGGGCAACAACAAATATGTAAATGGTCTGGCCATGGTGGGGCTATTCCTGCTGTTGATCGCCTGTATCAACTTCATCAACATGAGTACGGCGCGTGCCGGCCAGCGCGCCAATGAGGTGGGCGTACGCAAAGCTACCGGCGCCCAAAGTATGCAGTTGAGAAAACAATTCCTGGTAGAGGCCACTTTTACAGTGAGTCTGGCCATGCTGTTGGCATTGCCACTTTGCCGCATTGCATTACCCTATTTGAATGCATTCACCGGCAAAACGCTACACTTTCCGCTGTTCACCAATCTTTACTTTCCACTGATCTTACTGGGCGTTACCGCAATAGTGGGATTACTTGCCGGTCTTTACCCTGCATTTGTACTATCTTCCTTTCAACCGGCGTCTGTACTGAAAGGGGGCCCATTGCGCGCCTCCGGTCAGGCGGCCTGGTTGCGCAAAGCATTGGTTACAGCTCAATTCACCTTATCCATTTTACTCATCAGTTGTGTGCTGATCATTTTCCGGCAGGTAAGTTTTCTGAATCACTCCGAGTTGGGCTTTCAGAAAGAACAGCTCATCCATTTCCCCATGCGCGGCAAGATGTTCCGGGATACGGAAAATACCAAAGCGGAGTTTACCAAACTGGCCGGTGTACAATCAGCTACTGCCTGTTTCGGTATCCCGGGTGATATCGTTTCCGGCGATAATATTATCGTTCCGGGTGAGGATCGCCGCAACCTCCAGGCCCGCATTTTCAATGTAGATCACGATTATATCCGAACGATGGGCATGGAACTCGTTGCTGGTCGCGATTTTTCAAAAGATCTGCCGACCGATGCCACGGAAACTTTTATCATCAATGAAACCGCGGTAAGCAAGCTGGGAATTGCCGATAGCCCGGAGGAAGCCATCGGTCAAAGACTGGAATGGCAAATGTGGACCGATCAGGATACCATCAAAAAAGGCACGATCATCGGTGTGGTCAAAGATTTTCACTATAACAGTATGCACCAGGAAGTGGAGACCGTTGTCCTGCAGATCTATCCGAATTCTTACTGGAAATTGGCGCTACGGATCGGCACCGGCGACCTGCCCGGCACCCTAGCCGCCATTGAAAATGCCTGGGCTTCTTTCCAAACCGGATATCCCATCGATTATCAGTTCGTTGACGCCAGTTTCGGGGCCATGTACGCCGAGGAGCAGAAACTAAGCACTCTACTATTGACCTTTACTATCCTGGCCATCTTTATCGCCTGCGCCGGTGCGTTTGGACTGGCAGTTTACGCCGCCGAACGGAGAAGCAAGGAGATTGGCATACGCAAGATCCTGGGTGCAAGTATCGGCAGTATCGTCGGTTTGATGACCAGGGATTTCCTATTGCTGGTCGGGTTAGCCCTGCTATTATCTATCCCCGTAGCCTGGTTGACGATGAACGCCTGGCTGAGTGATTTTGCCTACCGGATCAATATTGAATGGTGGATGTTCGCGTTGGCGGGCGGTTTGGCCTTTGCCATCACTTTCCTCACCATCGGGGGGCAAAGTATCAAGGCGGCACTGGCTAATCCGGTGCAGTCACTACGCAATGAATGATCAGTATTTCACTGCGATCACTTTTTGGTGATCAAGCGAATAAAACCATTTTCCGTCAACCAGGCTTCGCAGAGTGCCGTCCACATATTGGTCGAACCCGGATTATTGCGCAGGGCAATGGCGTGTTTGCCGTCCGGAAAAAGGTGCAGGCTGGCCGACACTCCCTTGGCTAACAGGGCATTCGCAAACAGAAAACTGTTCATCGGTGCAACGCCAGGGTCATTTGCTGCATGCACCAGAAAACTTATTGGTGTACTTTCGGTGACCTGCAACTCAGCGGAATACTTTTTCTTCAGTTCCTCCGAAGCATCCGGCCCCAGAAAATTATTCAGGCTCCCACGATGGGCGTATTCCCCAAAGGTGATAACGGGTGAAACGAGGATTAAAAAATTGGGTGCAAAAGTCTCCTGACCAATTGAATCACCGATCTGGGATACATCGTCGGGGCCGGTGCCCAGAATAGCCGTGAGATGCCCGCCGGCGGAAGTCCCCAATGCTCCGATGCGTGCTTTGTCGATGCCCCATTCTTCCGCATGAGCACGAATGAGTTGCATGGCGCGTTCGGCATCCTGCAGAGGGGCTTCATATCGGATCTTCAGGTTCTCCTGATGCGGTAACCGGTATTTCAGCACAAAAGCGGATATGCCCAGAGTATTGAACCATTTGGCCAGTTGCAGGCCGCTGAAGTTATAGGTCACGTGATGATAACCGCCGCCGGGTATCACCAACACTGCGCTGCCGTTATTTTCATCACCCGACGGGAAAAAAGCATACATGCCCGGTTCACCCACCTGCTGGAAACGCTCGTTAACCAATACATCCTCTACCGTCCCCGTACTATTGGGCATCTTTCCTTCCGGCCAGAGTGGAATAAACTCCTGCCCGGAAAGGGTCAGGAGCAGGGTCATTTGCAGACCAAGTATTTGAAATATTGTTAATTTCATCATCTGATTCTTACCGCTTGTAACACAATAAGGGCAATAAAGCCATTTTCCAACCTATTTTATACCCAAACTATGAAAATATAATTACCTTTCGCGCAAATTAGATACCGTTAGTCATCTCAACTGCCCTTAATTCCAACGCTTTTCGCGATTACTAGCCAATAATCTCCCTTATTAATGTCAGCTTATCTTGTAACAAGTATAAGTGACGGTCTAATGTTATTTTCAACATTCCCAAACAGATCTCCCCATGACAAAGTGATGGGGTAGCTTAAATTTGAAACTATCTATGAAGAGACAATCACTATTAACAACAATTACACTTAGAACGACACCTCTTTTTTCTCATCCTCCCGCCATCAGCTATCGGTGGCTTTTCGGATTACTTATCTTTTCTCTGAGCCTGACTTCAGGTAATTTAGCAAAGGCACAGGCAGTAGGTGACCATCAAACCGTAAGTTCCGGAACCTGGAATGACGCCTCGATCTGGGTGGAATGGACCGGATCGGAATGGATGACACCTTCTAATTCACCAAGCCGAAACGATGGTGAGATCCTCATCAACAGTGCCCACACGGTCCAGGTTACCTCTAACGTAATCGTCGATCAGGTGATCGTGGAAGGTGCGGTAATAGTCAGTTCAGGTAGTATTTGGAATATATCTAATGATGCCTCGGGAACGGACCTGATCATTAAAGGCAAAGTCCAGAATTTAGGTACCATTAGAGGTCATTCTTCCAGTATTAGTCAGGCAGAAGTGGATAATGGAGGTATACTGATCAACGAGAGCAGCGGTGTTGTTATTACCGGGAATCTTATCTTAACATTCCTGGATGGCAGCACCTATGAACACAATCGTGACGGGGGGACGATCCCTTCTGCTACCTGGAATCCGACTTCCACCTGCCTGATTGACGGTATTATAACGGATAATCCCGCTAATACTGCACAGACGTTCGGCAACTTTGAATGGAACTGCCCGAATATGTTACTCAGTATTTCGATCGGAACTATTCAAGGCGTACAAGGTGACTTTACGGTGGTAAGCACCGGATTGGTGGGTGCGCTGCAGTATACCGGTAGCACGCTCAGCGTCGATCAGAATTTTTATTTGAATTCCGGCGGGTTCCAGCTGACCGGTGCGTCTGGTCAAAAGCTAAGTATTGCCGGTGACTTTGATATGTCGCTGGGAACCTTTGTGCTGGCCACCGGCACTTCTTCCAATACGATGAATGTTGGCGGCGACTTCACCCTAACCGCCGGGATCATATCCCAACTCAGCTCCGTTGCGTCCACCATAAGCTTTAATGGAGTATACAACCCGGACGATCCTGCCACCAAGCAGGCTTTTACGATCCTTGGGTTATTTTCCGGTCAAATAAATTTTGAAACCGTCGCCGGCTCAGCCCTGAATTTCGGGAACCTGGCTACCGGCGGCACTGTAGATCTTAGCGGTTCCACCGGCACCTTTACCAATCATGGTTCGCTCTTCGGCAGCTTCTTCCCGGTAGAATTCCTCAGTGATGTTATAAATATAGGGATCATTTTACCCACCGGCGGACCATTGGTAAGTGACGGGATTATGGAGCCGGGTAATTCCGTAGGTACCTTCGTGGTCAACGGGGATCTGACGATTACCGGCACGCTCTCCATGGAGATCGAAGGATCGCACTATACCGAGCATGACCGCATCATTGTAACGGGTGAGGTAGACATCTCCGGAGCCACGCTGGAGGCTGATTTCGGTACTTATGTGCCTGCCGATATGGAAACCTATCAGTTGGTAGCAGCTTCCACCTATGCAGGCGGCAGCCCTGCCTATTTTGCCGGGGTCAGTGGTTCAGGAACCGGTTTTACCCTGGATGTGCTCGATGAAGGGGATGGAAAAATTAAAGTGACCAATATTGTCCTGCCTATCGACCTGATCTCTTTTTCCGGGGAGCGGACCGGACAGAATGTGACCCTCAACTGGCGCACTACCCAGGAGATCAACAATGACTACATCGCCGTGGAGCGGGCCGGTCACAACCTGCAATTCGAAGAGATCGGACGGGTATCCGGTGCCGGTACCACTACGGAAATTCAGGACTATCGGTTTGTAGACCGCACCCCCATTTCCGGTGTTAACTACTACCGGCTCCGACAGGTAGATACCGACGGAAAGGTCGAATACCACGAGGTGATCTACGTCGATTTTGCGGATGCCTCTGTCAGTCACGCGCTTAAAGTGTTCCCCAATCCTGCACCGGAAAGCATACGGGCTTCCTGGGCAAGAGGCACTAAAGAAAATGCTACGCTGCGCATCATCAACAGCAGCGGTCAACTTTTGCGCAGCTATGCAATTTACGGCGATCAGGCTACTTTTGAGTTGCCGCTGGAAGGTCTGACTTCAGGTGTCTATATTTTACAATTGGAACGGCAAGGAGGATTGGAGAATGTCCGTTTTATCAAGCAGTGATGGTGAATGTGAAGGGTGGTGCGTTTCGGAAACGTCCTCCCTTCACATCAACCATGATTCTTATGCCCAATACCAACACACTGAACGCCCTCCGGGAAATGTTCGGAGAGCGGCTGCAAACTACCGAAGAGATCCTCAGCCTGCACAGCCGGGATATTTCCTGGCATCCGCCCAGTCTGCCGGAGGCCGTTTGTTATCCGGAATCTACCGACGAAGTGGCTGAGATCCTGCGGCTGTGTCATACCAATCGCACACCGGTGGTTCCCTTCGGAGCGGGTACCTCACTGGAAGGGCATATCATTCCTTACGCCGGTGGTATTACCATCGATCTCTCCCGGATGTCAGCCATAAAAGCTATACATCCTATCGACAGGGATTGCGTGGTGCAGGCAGGTGTCAGAAAGCTTCAGCTGAATAAAGCGCTCCAACCCCACGAACTTTTCTTTGCTGCCGGACCGGGCATTGATGCCAGCCTGGGAGGTATTGCCGCCTCCGGGGCCAGTGGGGCCAACGCCGTCCGTTACGGCACTGCTAAGGAAAATATCCGGGCCCTGGAAGTGGTTACGGCCGAAGGGAAGATCGTCAAAACCGGCAGCCGCGTTAAAAAGACCTCGGCCGGATACGACCTCACCCATCTTATGGTCGGCTCGGAAGGTACGCTCGGGATCATTACTGAAGTAACGGCCATTCTACATCCATTACCGGGGTATTCAGCCGTGGCAGTGGTGAGCTTTCCGACCGTGCAGGAAGCCATGGAAGCAGCTGTGGCCATGATCCGGCAGGGTCTGCCGCTGGCGATGCTGGAATTTATGGATGAAGTGGTCATGCGGGTGATCAACAACTACGCCGGTACCGACTACGCCGAGCAACCTACCCTTTTTCTGGAAATACACACGGATGAAGCACTGGCTGACATCTACCGTCATCGATTGTCAAAGATCATCACCGAACAGCACGGATCAGATTTCCAGTGGGGCAGCAGCCCGGATGAAAAAGCCCGGCTGTGGGAGGTTCGCTATAATGTAGCGCACGCCATTCTGGCCATCAGACCCGGCGGTAACACCATGTCTACGGATGTATGCGTGCCCATTTCCCGTCTGGCCGAATGCATACTTCAAAGTAAGGCAGAACTGGCAAAGATCAATCACGTCACCCCGCTGTTCGGGCATGTCGGTGACGGTAATTTCCACATTTCACCCAATATTCTGGTCAAAAACGAAGAGGAGATCCGACTTTTCCAGCGGATAAATGAAGAACTGATCAACCGCATTCTCAAAATGGAGGGTACCTGTACCGGTGAACACGGTATCGGTATCGGAAAGAAAAAATACCTGGAACAGGAATTAGGACAACCGGCCATTGATATGATGCGGGCCATAAAGAAAGCGCTGGATCCATATCATATTCTCAATCCGGGAAAGATATTTGATTTTTATTGATGTTAGGATGTTTGGATGCTGGGATGTTTGGATGCTGGGATGTTTGGAT
>JAGQXH010000202.1 GCA_020436695.1 Lewinella sp.
GTGTGGTATTTCTTCGGCTTCTTAGACATGTCATTCACTTCGATGGCTTTTTTGTAAGCATCGAAGGCTTTCAAAGCCAACATATCTACCTTGGGCAGCTCATCTTCACTTCCGAGTCCGGTTTGTTTAACAACTGCAATTTGATTGGCAACTGCGTTGTAGATATCGCCTTTGAGCAAATAGAAGCCGGGATCAGCTGCGTCTTCGCCGGTAGGCTCGCCCTGAATGGCATCAACCGCTTCTTTCAGTTTGTCTTTAGCACCTTGATCAAGATTAAATGCGTTAAAAGCTTTCTTAGCTTCCTTTGCATCCTGTGCCTGTATGGCCGAAGCGAACAACACAAAAGCAAATATTCCTAAGATTAGTTTTTTCATTGTTGTTTAAGTTTAAGTGATCGAAAAACCAGTATTATGACGTTTTACAATGGCTGGAGGTACCCAAATGTTTGTTAAAACGAAAATATTACTGTTAAATTTTGTTAAACAAAGTAAATTGTATCATTCCCCGGCAGTAAGCAAGCGGGAATATAACTACTCTTCTTCTTCCCCACTATCGTCCTGATTGTCAATCATTTGATCTTCTTCCTCGGTGTCATCGGCCGGCATTACCGCTACATCAGCAATATCGTCGTCGTCATCCAGACGGATGACTTTTACACCCTGAGTGGCGCGTCCCATCACACGAATGTCCTCTACTTTCATACGAATAATGATGCCCGAGCGGCTGGTGATCATCAGATCGTCCTCTTCACGAACGGCCTTTATCGCCACCAGGTTTCCGGTCTTTTTGGTAACCTGCATGGTTTTGACGCCCTTACCGCCACGGTTGGTCAAACGGTACTCCTCAAAATCGGAGCGTTTACCCAGACCTTTTTCGGAGATCACCAGCACCGTTACCTCACTGTCGTTGGGATCGATGCAGATCATTCCTACCGCTTCGTCTCCCGGGTCAGTAAGAGAAACCCCCCTTACTCCGGCTGCATTCCGTCCCATGGAGCGAACGGCGGCTTCGTTAAAACGGATGGCATTACCCGAGCGGGTTCCGATAAATACTTCGCTATCACCTGTAGTCAGGCGGGCTTCCAGTAGTTGATCCCCCTCATTGATGGTAATGGCGTTGATACCTCCTACCCGCGGACGCGAATAGGCTTCGACGGAAGTCTTTTTGACCATACCCTGGCGGGTACCGAACATAATGTAGTGGCTATCAAGGAATTCCTCATCGGTGAGATCCTTAATAATAATGTAGGCTCTAACCTTGTCCTCTTTCGGCAGGGAAAGAATATTCTGGATCACCCGGCCACTGGAAGTCTTTGTGGCCTCTGGGATCTCGTACACCCGAACCCAATGACATTTACCCATCTCTGTAAATAACAACAGGTAATTGTGATTGGACGCGACGAACATATGTTCGATAAAATCTGCCTCACGGATCCGGCTGCCACGGGCACCACGTCCACCACGGCTTTGCGTGCGATATTCAGTGACCGGTGTGCGTTTAATGTAACCCAGATGGGAAATGGTCACCACTACATCATCATCGCTGATGAGATCTTCTATCGAAATATCACCTTCTTCGTAAGTGATTTCGGTACGGCGATCATCACCATATTTCTCCTTTACATCTTTCAGTTCTTCTTTGACAATCTGTTTTTGCAGATCCTCACTCTCCAAAATTGCTTTCAGATGGGCGATCCTTTCCTGGATCTCATCGTATTCAGCGCGAACTTTGTCCCGTTCCAGGCCGGTCAGTTTTTGCAATCTCAGATCGAGGATAGCTCTCGCCTGTTCTTCTGAAAGTACATTCCCCTCTTCTACCCGAAGTTCTTCGGTCTGCGCTTCTTCAATCAGCAATCCGAACTTTTGCCAGAAAGCTTCCTTATCATCAATGAAGTCTCCACGCATCAATCCGTCACGGGCATCTTCTACCGTTTTGCTCGCCCGAATCAGATCGATCACCTGATCGATATAGTCCAGTGCAATCAGCAGGCCTACCAGAATATGCGCCCGGCCGAGGGCTTTGCGCAGATCATAACGGGTACGTCGGACGATCACCTCGATCCGGAATTTTATGAACTCCAGGATAAGATCCTGCAGATTGAGTATCCGGGGGCGGCCATTGACCAGCGCTACGTTATTTACACCGTAGGAGCTTTGCAGGGCAGTGTATTTAAACAGCTTGCTGAGCACTACACTTCCCATGGCATCCCGCTTCACCTCGACCACAATACGCAGGCCGTCACGATCCGACTCATCCCGGACATCCGAAATTCCCTCGATCTTTTTCTCTTCAACCAGCTCGGCGATCTTGGCCACCAAAGTAGCTTTATTTACCTGATAGGGAATTTCCGAAATGATGATGGTCTCTCGTTCCCGTTCATCGGTCTTGATCTCCGCTTTACCGCGAAGCACAATCCGGCCACGGCCGGTCTCAAAAGCCTCTTTTACCCCTTTGGTGCCGTATATGATCCCACCGGTGGGAAAATCGGGAGCCTTGATGAATTCCATCAGTTCACCAACCGTTATTTCCGGATTATCTACAGCCGCAATGATGCCATTCACCACCTCGGTGAGGTTGTGCGGCAGCATATTGGTGGCCATACCCACGGCAATACCGGACGCCCCGTTCACCAGCAGGTTGGGGATCTTGGTCGGCATCACGGTGGGTTCCTCCAGGGTATCGTCGAAGTTAAGGCTGAAATCTACCGTCTCCTTATTAATATCGGCCAGCAGATCATCGGCGATCCGCTGCAGGCGGGCCTCGGTATATCGCATTGCAGCAGGGCTGTCTCCATCCATGCTACCGAAGTTCCCCTGTCCATCTACCAGTGGGTAGCGCAATGACCAGTCCTGAGCCATCCGGACCATGGTATCGTATACGGAGCTATCACCATGCGGATGGTATTTCCCCAGCACCTCTCCCACGATCCTCGCCGATTTTTTGTGTGCTTTGCCATAGGTGAGTCCCAACTCCGACATTCCGTACAAAACCCGGCGGTGCACCGGTTTTAGTCCGTCTCTAACATCCGGTAAAGCTCTGGAAACTATGACCGACATCGAGTAATCAATGTAGGCCGATTTCATCTGATCCTCAATATTTACCGGGATAATTCTCTGATTCGAAGGCATTTAAAAGGATTGAACTTGTTTAATATTTCGAAGCGCAGAAAAGCGTATTTACGTCTTGCTATAAAGCCCTTTTCTAAAGCCAAGCAAAATTACGAAATATACCTCAAATATTGCCTATTTCACTTCAATTAGACCGGCTAAATGACAGAAAATTCAAGCTGTTTTCAGACTATTGGTTGCTACCTGTCCTGAATTCTTCATCTGCTTATTTCCTACACCTCTATAATACATTACTTGCGGCTCCATATATGAAAAATTCTGATGTTTTATGCAATCGTTATTGCACTACTTCCAAATTAAATTCCGTTTATTATTGCCTATTTTGCAGGTGATCACAAATTTTTTTCCACAAAATTCGCTTTTACAGCAATAAAAATTTTTCTTTTTCAAAAACAGCTCTATCTTAGTGCAATCGTTTGCAATGATATGGGACGGAACAAAACAACCATTAGGGACATTGCCAAAGCGCTTAATATTACAGCATCCACTGTTTCAAGAGCTTTGAATAATCATCCCGGCATCAGCGAGGCTACACGGAAAGCCGTGGAGGCCACTGCAAAGAAATTGCACTACCGTCCCAACCACATCGCTGCGGCCCTGAGAAACGGCCGAAGCAACATCATTGGTGTACTGGTGCCCTCAGCCGATAAAAGTATCTTTCCGAGTGTGATCCGGGGAATTGAAGACGAGGTGAACCGGCTCGGATACAGTGTGATCGTCGGTCAGACTTACGAAAATTCTGCCCGCGAGGCCAAAGCGATCGACACCATGTTGAAGACCCGGGTGGATGGGATCATTGTTTCGATCGCCAAGGATACTAATGTTTTTGAGCATCTGACCCGGATCAGGGCAGAGGGTATTCCCCTGGTGCTGTTTGACAACACGGTCAGTGACCTCGGGGTAAGCATCATCAAAAATGATGATTTTCACGGTGCATACCTCGCTACTGAACATCTGATCCTGGGCGGCAGAAAAAAGATCGTTCACCTGATCGGTCCCCGCACCAGTGAGATCTACCGGGAAAGACTCCGGGGATATACTGTAGCACTCAGTCGCTATGGGCTTCATGCAGATCCCAATCTGCTGGTGGACTGCCCATCGGATGTTCAGGCCGGACAATCAGTAGTACAGGAACTGATCAATAAAGGTGTCTCTTTCGATGCTATATTTTCCTCCAGTGACTATGCTGCACTTGGAGCAATCCAACAACTAAAAGCCAATAATATAAGCGTTCCCCAAGAAGTTTCGATTGTCGGGTTTGGGAACGCACCGTTTACATCTTATCTGGATCCCGCCATATCAACCGTAGATCAAAATGGTCTGCAAATGGGGCAATGTGCTGCCCGGGTATTTTTGGAGCAGATCAAACAGGGAGATAATTATATAATCAGACAACATATCCTCCAACCTCAGTTGATCATCCGTGCTTCATCTCCCTGACAAAACCACAAGACAAACTAGACTAGTATTTGGAATGGCCTTTTTTCACGACAGTGCAACTGCTCTGATCTAGGAATACATATACAACACTCTGGTAATAAATCAAGCAACATGACTGCAACCGCTAAATTTTCGTTAGATCGTTCTAAGTCAAAATCCAATGCCGCCTTCAACCTTAGAAATGCAGATTGGAGTGACAATGAAATGTATCAGAAATTGTTCTACACCTTCTACCCTATCCTTTGCGAAAAAGCGACCAGCATTGTTAATTGCCAGCAAAAAGCCGAGGAGATCGTTTCCGACGTCTTCATTAAAATTTGGCTGAATCGGGACCAACTTACTATCAAGTCAAGTTTGCCGGCTTATCTGCACATGGCCGTACGCAATCAATCCATTGATTATTTGCGGCGATGGACAAAACGAAGAACCATTAACAATGAATTACCGCCTGATTCGGATTCGGGCTATTCTTCTCCGGAAGACCACCTGATCTATCAGGAAACCAATCGCGAAGTGATCGACGCCATCGAGTCACTGCCGCCACGGGGTCGCCACATTTTCAAATTAAGCCGGGATGAAGGGTTGAAATATCAGGAGATCGCCGATCAATTGAACATTTCTATCAAAACAGTAGAGACCCACATGAGACGCTCTCTGATCTTTTTGAGAATGCGTCTGGGCAAACTGGCCTGCAAATGACCGGTCAGCCCCTGAGGCAACTGCGCTATTATATTTCATCCAAAATTGCTATCTAGCGGAAAATTCAAAAAGAGGATGAAATTATTCGATCTCAATGGTAAAGTAGCTCTGGTAACCGGCGGTGCCGGCGTACTGGGAAGTACTATGGCCAGAAGTCTGGCTGAAGCCGGAGTCAAAGTGGCGATCCTGGGCCGCACTGCGGCAAAAGTAGAAAAAAAAGTAGCTGAATTTAAGGATGCCGGTCTCACCGCTATGGCATTGGTAGCGGATGTACTGGATCAACAATCGTTAGAAAAAGTACGTGATCAGCTCACATCAGAATGGGGAGCACTACATATCCTGATCAATGCTGCCGGCGGCAACGCACCGGAAGCGACCATCGGTCCGGACATGCACCCCTTTGATCTTTCCATTGAAGCCTTTACCCGAGTTAATGCTCTTAATTTACAGGGTACCGTGCTGCCCACACTGGTTTTCGGGCCACTCATGGCAAAATCCGGGAAATCTTCCATTATCAATATCTCTTCCATGGCTTCAGCGCAGGCCATCACCCGCGTTGTAGCCTATTCTACAGGAAAGGCCGCCATTGACAATTTCACCCGCTGGATGGCCGTAGAACTGGCCCGGCGCCACGGGGCGCAAATTCGGGTGAATGCCATCGCTCCCGGTTTTTTTATTGCCGATCAGAATCGCCGGTTGCTTCTGGAAGAGAACGGCGAACTCACTACACGTGGTAAAACCATCATCGATAACACCCCCATGGGACGCTTTGGCGAAGCGGAAGAACTCTGCGGTGTCATCCATTGGCTGAGTAGTGATGCTTCGGGATTTGTGACGGGTACGGTTATTCCAATCGATGGGGGATTTAGTGCTTTTAGTGGGGTGTAAACAGGTAGTTCTAGTTCTTGATATACCAATCCGGTTCCGGAAAATCCCGGATCGGGCTATAGCGCGTATAGGTATCAAAGATCTCCGTATTGGGCCCCACCGCCCGGGGATCACCGGTAGCTTTCAATTTTGCCACTAGTGCCTCCTTTAGCCGGCGCTCCGTTTCCCGGTATTCCGGATTACCACTAAGATTATTCAAACAGGCCGGATCATTTTGAATATCGAAGAACTCGAACTCGGGGCGTTTGGCATAAGCCAGATCAAAGTAATACCGTATGCTGTCGTTATCGGAATGCTCTACCAGATACGATTTGGCAGGGCAGGCGTCCACATCCGTAAATGCCCATTCGGAATGGTGAATGCCGTTTTCATCCAGACCGTACATTGGCAACAGTGCTCCATCTCCTTCCGGATCTAGTCGCTGGGGAGCACCGGCGGGCCAGCGGGCCGGCCGTTGGTTCCAGGTAAGCAGGTACCGGCCATCCCGGATCATCCGTTGCGGATAGCCCAGATTTCGGTAGCGTGAGGAAGAATGTCTTTCCCGGCCATTGAAAGCATATTGCCGGGAGGCATCCACCAATCCTTCCTGTTCACTGGTCAGCACATCCATAAAGCTCTTTCCGGAGATCGGCAACATCCCTTCAGAAGAAGTGCCGGTAAGCTCCAGGATCGTGGGAGCCAGATCAACAAAACTGATCAGATCATCAACCTGTCGTCCCGGAGGAAAGGCCTTCGGGAAGCTGACCGCAAAGGGTACATGGATGCCGTACTCATAGCCATTTGCTTTTGCACGCGGAAAAGGCATTCCATTATCTGAAGTAACGATCACGACGGTGTTTTCCAACTCGCCGATGGATTCCAGATGCTCCAGCATTCGTTGCAGATGGAGATCAAACCATTCAATCTCTACTGCATAATCCAGCAGGTCGCTGCGAATAGTTGCTACATCCGGAAAAAATGCGGGGACCTCAACATCTTCTAGTTTTTTCCCGCGTTCCAATCCAATACCTTCCTGGTAAGCGCGATGCGGTTCGGTGGCTCCGTACCAAAAGAAAAACGGTTTACCTACCTCACGCCGGGATAGGAAATCTTCAAAATTAGCGGCGTAGTTAATAGCATTAATAAATTTACCAAAGCGTTCATCTTCTTCCGTTCCCTCCTGATACCGAATAGAAGAATAGGCCTTACCGGCTGCATTTTCTTCCCGCAGGGAATCGATCTCTCCGTACTTGAAAGGCCCTACTCCTTTACCTGTATAGCCGGTATAGTAGCCGTTGGCCGTAAGCAGGTCCACAAAAGGCACATACTTCTTCAACCAGCCGGAGGCATGTTGCCCCGATTGCTCATTCTGCCAGTGATAGCGCCCGGTGACGATCGCACTGCGCGAAGGAGCACAACCCGGCGAACCAGACAGGCAATTGCGAAAGTAGACCCCATTCTTTGCAATTTGATCGAAGGCCGGCGTATTGACAAAACCGGCCCCGGCAAAACTGGTGTGCGCAAATGACTGATCGTCACTGATCGCAAACAGAATATTAGGTCGGTTCGGCAATTCCCCCACTTCTGTCGAAGAAGGACGACAGGCGTTCAACAGGATGGGCAGTAGAACAAGGAGTTTCAGGCATTTCATGAAGCCAATATAGTGAAGTCGTCTAACAATCTGAAGTTCGTTGAACAATCGGTTGTATCAATATCCAATTGCTTTCAGATAGCGCCCTAATTCTTCTCTGACTTTAGGGAAAAGCAATAACAGTCCGATCATATTCGGGAACACCAGAGCCAGGATCATCGCATCAGAAAACTTAATGACCGCATCCATGGTTACGGCTGCTCCCAGTACGGTGAAGAGTAGAAAAATGACCTTATATAACAGATCGGATAAGTTGCTACGTCCGAACAGGTATTTCCAGGCCTGTAGTCCGTAATAGGACCAGGACAACATCGTGGAAAAAGCAAACAGCACTACCGCTAAAGCCAGCATATAGGACGAACCGGGTATGGCTGTTTCAAAGGCCATCGAGGTCAGATTTACACCTCCGATCCTTCCATCGCCGACGGATAAAGCCACTTCATTGTTAACCACATCTCCGTAAATGACCGTCCCGTCCATGTTGAACAGAATGATCACCAATGCCGTCATGGTACAGACCACCACGGTATCGATAAAGGGTTCAAGCAGGCCTACGAGCCCTTCTGAGGCGGGATAACGAGTATTCACCGCAGAGTGAGCGATCGCAGCCGAACCGGCACCCGCTTCATTGGAAAAGGCTGCACGACGAAATCCCTGGATCATCACGCCGATAAAACCTCCGGTGATCGTTGCCCTGGGAGTGAACGCTTCCGCCAGGATCTGACCAATGGCATCATCGATCAGGGTAAAATGAGAACAGATGATAAATCCTGCTCCCAGCACATACAACAGGGCCATAAAAGGAACGATCTTTTCCGTTACCCGGGCAATGCGTTTAATGCCTCCGATGATAACAATCCCCACCAGCACTGCAAATAATATTCCGAGCAAACTTCCACTGGCAGCTCCCTCCAGGCCGAATCGTTCGACAATCTGAGCGGCTGCCTGGTTGGACTGAAAGGCATTGCCTCCTCCAAAAGAGGCCCCTATACACATTATGGCAAATAGCACCGATAAAAAACGTCCCAGCCGGTCCTGCCCTATCTCTTTCAGCCCCTTGGACAGATAATACATGGGACCGCCATAAACCTGTCCGGCCGGGTCGATATCCCGGTATTTGACGCCTAAGGTGCATTCGACAAACTTGGAGGACATCCCCAATAGCCCGGCAACGATCATCCAAAAGGTAGCTCCCGGTCCGCCGATTGAGATCGCGACGGCCACCATGGCAATATTGCCCAGCCCAACCGTCCCGGATACGGCAGTAGCCAGTGCCTGAAAGTGATTCACTTCTCCGTGTTGACCGGCCTGGTGTAGTTCGTCCTCACTTTCGGCCAGTTCTACGGCATCGTATTTTCCCCTCACTACCCGGATAGCCAGCGGAAAACGACGGATATTTACAAAACCGAAATAAACGGTGAAGAACAGGGCACCAAACAAAAGCAGGATCAGGACAATCGGGACGCCCAGCCCGCCAATGGGGATCTCGGTGAAAACGAAGTTCTCCCACCACTGCGCTACCGGCATAAAGCTATCGTTGATGCGATCGTCCAGTCCCTGACTTCGGCCGGGCAATGCATGGATCAATAGCAATAAACTGGTAAAGCCGATACGAAGAAAGCGCTGCTTAGTGATAGAAAGAAATGCTGGATGGAAACTCATAAGGCAACTCAGGTTTCAGGTGAATAATGAGTCGCCAAGTTGAAATGATCGCAGCGTTTAGCCCGGAAAAGTCAGTAGAAAATGAAAAATGTCAGAAAGTCTCTTTCTGACATTTTAGAGATATGGTGATGTGGCGATATGGTGATGTGGGTGATTTTGAGTTACGGCAGAGAAATGTTCTCCGGTGGTACGGATAAGCGGATCTTGCGCTCACGTTTACTGGATAGTTCGAACAATTGATCTTTTAGGGGGATCAGGTGCTGGTTGCGGGCCCAGTTGTCCTTGCCGAAAATACCGTCCAGCAGCGTAGCAAGTAAGCGCTTGATCTCGTTGTAATCGTTGATATCGTATTCTTTCCTGGTGCGGCTCTCACCTTTGGGCTTAATCTCCAGCCAGTCATCCTCCTCTCCCACCCGCTTTTTGGCAAAAGTGAGGAACAGATCAAAAGTGGTAGGTGTGAAAACAATACGGCGCTCCTGGTTTCCGGGAAACCCCCGCACCTGTACCAGGTGAGTCAGGCGTCCCTGTTCCGTTTTCTGCACCCTGAACTGAAGGAAGAGTTGCCGGGCATCGGGAATGACATTCTCCGCCAGTTCTTTCACCCAGCTCAATGCCAGGGCAAAAAAAATCATGATCAGGGTCGTCTTGAAAATAGCTGAGAATAAAGTCAGATCAATGGATCGATCGGTTAGTTTATACAATTGTGCGACGAAGGTAATGCAGATACAGGCCAGTGAAAGCCAGGCCAGGAACCGTAGCCGGCGCTTGGCGAAAGATTCCCAAAGTACCAGTCCCAGAAAGGCCAGAGTTAGGGTAGCATAATATACATCCAGTTCACTTACTGCCGTGGGTGCTTTTCCAAAGAACATTTTACTGAGTGTGGGCAACAACGAAAACAGAAAAGGAAGCCCTACAATGTAAGGCCAGTAACGGGATTGCACAACCGATTCGATGCGGCGGGGTAAATAACGAAACCAGGGCAGAGCCAGTAAAATGAACAAACTATTGAATAAAGAGAGAATACTCCGCCAGCCGTCCAGCAGAAAATTATCGGCCGCGTCTCTTTCCCGGATACTTAAAAAACGACGTCCCAGGTCCTGTAATTCTTCCAGGGTGGGTGTCGGCCTTTCATCCGCCGGACTCAGGTTCTGTAATTGCTCGAATAAGTACTGCCCTTCTTCCTGCAGATGATAACTAAAGTAAAGTTCAATACCGCCGGAAACGCTCCAGCATAACACAGAAAGGGCTAGCCAGACCTGACCAAAATCATTCTGCTTTCTGCCGATGTGCCACCAGATGGCCATTAGTGCCAAAAATCCGAACAGACATACCACCAGTTGCCACCAGCCGTAAAAGGAAAGCAGATACGGTTCGGTGAGTTGTTCGATGGTAGTGGATGGATCCATAGTAATTTGACGGAAATTATACCTCCAGGATCGACTGAAGATCAGCCGGAGAATAATTGATCGATTTCAAAGTTTTGTGATCCCCTGTCCGATAGACCAGATATACCTTTCCTTCCTGACGGATATAGCTGTCAAAACCACGATCTTCTTTATAATATTTTGCAGTAGCTTCGGCCTCTTCCAGACTGCTGCAGGTCTTACTCATATTAGAACGTTGTACTTCGTCGAAGAGGGCACGAAACTTATCTCCCAGACCGAATTCCAGTACTGCTCCGGATAATACGTACTGAATATCACACAGGGCGTCGGCTATTTCCACAATATCCTTATCCTCAATTGCCTTTTGCAGCTCTTTCAATTCCTCGGAAATGAGGTTTACCCGCAACTGGCAGCGCTCCGGGGAAGGGATAGTCGGCTCCGGTTCAATGGGATGTTTAAAAGTACGGTGAAATTCCGCAACCTGATTGAGGGCGTCGATCTTTTCCATTTGTTTTATCTTTGTCATGGCGCTAAAGTAAGGAAAAATTTATTCGATAGATTCCCTGTTTTATGTTGCCATTTTAGTCTACTTTTGCCAAAATTTTTTGACACTCAACTTACTATCCGGAAAGTGACCAATAAGTACTT
Source organism: Lewinella sp. (assembly GCA_020436695.1). Lineage (GTDB taxonomy): Bacteria > Bacteroidota > Bacteroidia > Chitinophagales > Saprospiraceae > Flavilitoribacter. The sequence continues at coordinate 11,481 of JAGQXH010000202.1, forward strand.
CGATCTGATTGACCAAACCTTTTATTTCCCACAGGAAGGCTTCGACATCGAGAATGGCTATTTGGAATTTAACGGCATCCCGCTGATCCACCTCATCAGGAAATATGGTACTCCGCTTAAACTGACCTATCTGCCCAAAATAGGTTCCCAAATAAAAAAAGCCCGCAATCTGTTTACGCGTGCC
>JAGQXH010000203.1 GCA_020436695.1 Lewinella sp.
TTCCGATCCGGTAGTAATGCCGGCAGATACCGGCTTTATTGATGTATGCCCGGGTGAAATATTCAGCTTATCGGCTGCGGGTACTTATCCTCAAAGCGGTATCGTTTACACCCAAAGCGATCAGCAGACCACATTCGACTGGGTCATGGACGACGGCAATGTCGCCCAGGGGCAGGATATTACGTATTCTTACGATGAGCCCGGCGGCTATGTTGTGCAGATCATTGCTACGGATCAACAGGGATGTAAAAATCTGAATTACGCTACACAGCGCATCCGGGTAGCACCGCCTCCGATCTTTAATACGGATGTTCAATATCCCATCTGCAATGGAGACACGATCTCGCTTACGGCCTCCAATATGCCTGCCGATGATCCTGATGTTCTGGTAGAACCCGGTACTTCCGGTTTTCCCATTGGAGGTATCCGGGCCGATTCGCTACCCTTACCGGATGGTTTTGACTCCTATAAGACGACAATTTCCATTAAAGACTTTCCGGAAAATAAGCTGTTGGAAAGGCCCGAAGACCTGGAAAGTATCTGTCTTAATATTGAACATTCCTACCTCTTTGACCTCGACATTATTCTTACCTGCCCTAACGGTCAATCCGATACCCTGCAAGCCACCAGCTTTATCAGCGGTCAGATCTCCACGCTCGGAGATCCCTATGAAGCCGACGATGGACAGAATACCGGATTAAACGGGCATATCCCAGGGGTTGGTTTTGATTACTGTTTTACCGCTGATGCGGACTACAACTGGAATGAATACATTGCAGCGAATGGCCCGGGGCAGCTACCGGCGGGAGATTATCTTCCGATCCAGAGTTTTGACAATTTTGTGGGCTGTCCGCTCAATGGAGAATGGACCCTGGAAGTAGCCGATCGACTGGCAGATGACAACGGCTGGATCTTCGAATGGAGTATCGATTTCGCCAAACGCATTCTTCCTTTTTCCAAATCCTTCAGTCCGGCCATCATAGACTATAGTTGGGTCAACAATCCCGAGATCGATTTTTACAGCCAGGACTCGATTGCCACTTTCGGTTCGTCAGCAGGAGATGTGACATATGTACTAAATGCCACTGATGAATTCGGCTGTAGTTGGGATACTTCCGTGGTGGTAACCGTATTACCGCTCACTCATCCTGATTGCTACTCCTGTGGTGATTTGCTTAGGGAAACAAACGATGTACTGATCTGTAATCCGGAAGCCCGTCAGCTGGATGTCACCAACAATGAACTGGTACTACAGCAACCGGTCAATTATATTGCAACCCCCTATCTGCCGGTCGGTTTCGATAATGCGCCTCCGGGTATGCCGCTGGAATCCGTGATCAGCGTCGGCAATGTGGTCCCGGCAGTGATCACCGACCCGGCCAACCAGATCATTTCCATTTGCATAGATATGGAAACCGATGCAGTGGGCGACATAGACCTTCTGTTGAGGGCACCATCAGGACAGGTGCTGGAACTTACTACCGGCAATGGAGGAAATGCCAGTGACTTCAATCAGGTCTGCTTTTCCCCAACCGCAGCTACTCCTATCGACCTGGCCTTCCCGCCTTACAGCGGTGCGTATTTACCGGAAGGAGACTTCAATGATCTGATCGGTGCCAGTATTGATGGTGACTGGACCCTGATCGTCTCCGACGACAACAATATCAACCAAGAAGGGCTACTCAAATCATGGAGTATCACCTTTCAAAGTACCAATGAGATCACCTATAGCTGGTCACCGGCCATTGGCCTGGATTGCGATGATTGCCCCAATCCCAATGCGACTCCTTTTGCAACCACCAATTATGTAGTAACAGCCAGAGACCTCTTCGGCTGTCAGGATCGCGACACGATCATTGTAGCCATCGCCTCCGACCTGCCCGAACCTACCATAACCTGCGAAACTACTTCGAACGGGGAGATCTCATTCTTCTGGGAGAAGGTGGAAAATTTCAGCCTGTTCGATATCCGTTTTACCCGCAACGGTGTAACCGGAGCCTGGCAGGGCCCGGTTACCGATCTTAGCTTTGTAGTGCCGGGGCTGCAGTTGCTGGATACCGTCAGTCTGGACTTACGGGTATTTGCGGACCCTAATGCCCCTTCCTGCGACAATCCCGAAGTAAGGGCTACCTGTGTTTACTCCGCCTGCGTGCATGAAGGCCAGATCGAGGAAGTTCTCCCCGTGAGTTGCAGTGATGTCTCCGACGGCTCCATCAGTATCATGGGTATCAACGGTGCGGCGCCTTATTTATATTTCCTCGACGGCTCGAGTACAAGTCAGGATACCGGTTATTTTGCCGGCCTCAGTGCCGGTGATCACATGGTTATTATACAGGACCGTACCGGATGCCAGGACACTACGATCTTTGAAGTACCTGCACCTTTGCCTCTAACGGCCACGATAGAACGGGAAAAGGCCGTCAGTTGTCACGACGGTAATGATGGCATACTTCGGGCTATGATCGGAGGTGGTTCTCCTCCTTACCGTTATGAATGGATAAGCGTAAACCGGCCGGATACCAATATTGTGGGTGAATTACCTCCAGGTACTTACGAAGTATTAGTTACCGATGCCAATGGTTGCATGATCGCTTCGGAATTTACATTAATTAATCCGCAGGAGATGGTAGTTTCGCTAAGCGCTACGCCTACCTCCTGTGCCGATGTGCAGGATGGGAATATCATGACCAGTGTAAGCGGCGGGACCCCCAATTACAGTTATTTATGGGACACCGGCGCCACCGTAGCTGATCCCAGTAATCTTGCTCCCGGTGAACATTGTGTGACCGTAACCGACGCCCGGGGTTGCAGCCAGGTCAGTTGTATTACGATCCTTTCTCCTGATCCCTTGCAGATCGATGAGGTGCTCCTCACTCCGGCCACCTGTTTCGATACCAATACCGGTAAAGCCAACGTAATCGCATCCGGTGGCACCGGCGAGTACAGCTATCTCTGGAACGACAACCTACAGCAGATCAGTCAGGAAGCAGTCCGCTTACGGGCCGGCAACTATACTATAGTGGTCACCGATGTCAATGATTGTCAGGTGTCCACCAGTGTTACCATTACCCAGCCGGAACCCCTGGTGGTGACTCCCGTGCCGGTTGATGCACGCTGCTTTGAGAGTGCCGATGGAACGGCTACTGTAAATATGACCGGAGGTACAGCGCCTTTTTCCTATATATGGTCTAACGGTGATACTATTGCCACCGCATCCGGAATGAGTACCGGAAATTATGATGTAAGCGTAACGGATAGCAACGGCTGTACGGCTACTTCAGCTTTTTTCATCGGTCAGCCGGATAGTCCGGTGACGGTTACAACGCTGCAAACCGATCGGGGTTGTGCGGGAATGATGGCCAATGCAGTAGAGGCTACCGCTAACGGCGGTACCGGAAACAATTACACATTTAGCTGGAATGATCCGGCCCAGCAAAGCGGACCAACGGCCAGCGGGCTGGATTCGCTGGCCTACATCGTCACTGCGATGGACAGTAACGGATGTACAGGGCAGGATTCCATTAAAATACAGGACCTCCCTGCCATAAAGATCGGGATCATTGCCAATTCACCTTCCTGTGCCGATACAGAGGATGGACGCATGGGGATCAACCAGGTTTCCGGAGGTGTCGGAGGAGATAATACTTCCAATTATAGTTTCCTCTGGAATACAGGCGCTACCACACTTACGCTCAACAATCTGGCCGGTGACAGGGAATATGCAGTTACAGCTACCGATTCCCGTGGTTGTCAGGGCGTTCAGACCCGTTTTTTACCGCTGCCAGATACTATTTCATTTGACTATATCGTCATGCCGGTTTCCTGCAATGAAGGTGGAGACGGCAGCATTACCATCATCAATATCATGGGTGAAGGCAGCAGGTATTCGGTAAGTTGGGGACCAGCTACCGGTAGTCAGACCGGAGAAACCGCTTCCGGACTGCGGGCGGGTAGTTACCGGGTTACCGTATCCGATGACCGGGGTTGCTCCAATGCCAACTCCATAGTAGTAGAGGAACCTGCCCCCATCAGCCTGCAATTCGGGACTACCGACATCAGTTGCTACGGGGGCAATGAAGGCATTATCAACGTTAAGGCCAGCGGCGGCCTTCCGGACTATATGTACAGCTGGAGCAATGGTGTGGCGACAGGTACGATGATCAACAATTTGTCGGCAGGCACCTATTCTGTGACGGTAACGGATGCCAATAGCTGTACCACCGTGGGCAGTGCCACCGTCAGACAACCGGCCACGGTAGAGGTCAACCTCACGGTCACTGACGTTAGCTGTTTCGGCGATACGGACGGGCGGATTGAGATCAGCACCCAGGGCGGCACGCCACCCTATCAATACAGCTCGAACAATCTGGATTACAACGGCATTTCCACGATCATCGGGCTGAGTGCCGGCCCTCGCAGCGTATATGTACGAGACGCCAAGGGCTGCCTTTACGTCGAACCGGTCATAGTGGAAACCCCTCCCCTATTCTCCATCGATCTCGGCCCCGATCTGACGATTAATCTGGGCGATACGGTAACGCTGAGCGCCAACCTCATTGATCCTGCCGGTGGCATTGCCGATCTATTCTGGTCAGCCCCTTATGCCGGGACTATGAGTTGTGAACAATGCGAAAATCCGTCCGTTTTCCCGCAAAATACCATTTATTACGATGCAGTCGCTTACGATGCCAATGGCTGTGAAGCTGAAGATCAGGTCCGGGTGATTGTGGAAAAGCCCCGGTCGGTATTGGTACCTACGGGTTTCACGCCTAATGGAGACGGGAAAAACGATCAACTTCTGGTGCATGGCCTGGAAGGCACTCAGATCAATATCTTCCGCATCTTTGACCGCTGGGGGCAACTGATATACGAACGCAAAGATTTTCCGGTTAATGACCCGGATTTTGGATGGGACGGCACTTTTAGGGGCGAACGCTTGAATAGTGGCGTATATATTTGGTATCTTGAGGCTGTTTATCCATTTGACCAAAGAGTTGAGCAATTTAAAGGGCAGACGACTTTAATCAGATAGTAAGAGTTTTAGTTAAGACCGGATTGGAATGGTTTGCTTTCGCAAAGAAATTTCTAATTTCATTTTCGAAAGACGACCAGGCCAAATTCCTATTGAAAATCATTCCTAAAGTCGTCGCTATGCGGCCAAATTTGAAAACTATGCTTGAAAGATCTACCAACAACACTCAACGGTTTTTGCCTTGGGCCTGTTTGCTCTTTTTTGGTCTCTTCTTCACTACTTCAGCGCATGCACAAGATCCCCGCTTTGCACAGTTTTACGCCAATCCGCTACAATTAAATCCCGCCATGATCGGCGTTTTTGAAGGGCAGATGCGTTTTACCGCCAACTACCGGGATCTCTACAGTAGTGTGCTGGCCAACAAACCCTACCGCACACTGACTGCCGGACTGGAATTTAAATCGCCGGTAGGACGATCAGATTTTGCCAGCTTTGCAATAAGCACACTGCGTGACCGGGCCGGCACTTCCAATTTCCAGCGTACCCGACTTACGCTGGGAGGATCATACATGAAACAGTTAGATGATAACCGGCGCGGTAACGGCGGGCAATACCTGGTGATCGGGGCGCAAATCGGTGCCGGACAACGCTCCTACAACTGGGAGGACCTCTGGTTTACTGAACAGTTTAATGAAGGCACGGCCTCTGTCGATTACACCGCCGATAATGGGGAAGCTTTTGATAAAGCGTCCACCAATATTTTTATGGATTTTAATGCAGGCCTACTCTGGTATGCGCTGTTTGACGATAATAACAGTATCTACGTTGGAGGATCGATGCACCATTTGAACAAGCCCAGTATTTCACTGCTGGATAATCCGATGGAAAAATTACCCACCCGTTACGTAGTTCATGCCGGCGGAGAGCTTCCGTTCAATGACAATCTGAGTATACTTCCGGCGGTCGCTTTTCAATCTCAGGGCACTGCCATGAGTACTACTTTCGGCGGCAATTTCCGCTATCGGAACCGCGACTGGAAAGAGCTGGCTATCCGTGCCGGTATGTGGGGGCACGTGGCTAATAAACTGGAACAGGGCTTCGGCATAGATGCCGTCATTTTCACCACCATCCTCGAGATGGAGCGCTGGAACTTTGGTATCAGCTACGACGTGACCACATCCATTCTGTCTGTGGCCAACAACTCACGTGGGGCTTTTGAGCTCTCACTGATCTATGTGCATCCACCGCAATCCAGGAAGTACCGGGTCAATTGTCCTAATTTTTAAAAAGAGGAAAATTTTCAGTTATGAAGATCAGGATCAAAGGTAATACGATTCGGTTACGACTTTCTCAAACGGAAGTGCAACTACTTGGCCGGGAAGCTGAGGTTAGGGAATCAACTACCTTTGGCCCTGATCAGACACTGAATTACGTATTGGCACGGTCGGCTACCGAACTCAGTGTGAAAGCCACCTTCAATAATGATGAGATTCGTGTAATACTACCTGATGCAATGGTGCTGCCTTGGGTAGAAGGTGATCAGGTCAGTCTTGAGGCCGATCAGGATAACCAGATGGCCGGCGGGTTATCGATACTGGTTGAAAAAGATTTTCGCTGCCTCACCGACCGGGTTGGTGAAGATGAAGAAGATCTTTTTCCTCATCCCAAAGAAGGAGAAGTGAATTGCTAAAATCTTCTGTCCATGGGCACTCACCACTTTCCCACGTTCCTTGTATTTTGCATGGTCTTATTGTGGGCCGGTGGAAAAGATTCATCCCATACACTACCGGTGGAGATCTGCGAAAATGCCCGCGATGATGACGGGGACGGACTCATTGACCTCAACGATCCCGACTGTACCTGCACCCTGATCGAACCCATTTCCCGCATTCCCAATCCTTCTTTTGAGGACATGAATTGCTGTCCTTCCGGCATCACCCAACTTTATTGTGCCGATACCTGGATACAGGCTTCTACACCTACCACTGACTATTTGAATACCTGTGGCTGGACAGGCTGGAATGATCTGCCTCCTCCACTACCCTTTCCAGACGGCAAAGGGGCCGTCGGTTTCCGCGATGGCCGGAACATACAGGGCCAGGCCGAACCCTGGTGGAAGGAATACGTCGGAGCCTGCCTCCTGGCACCTTTACTGGCCGGGGTCCCCTACCGGATTGAGTTCTCAATCGGCTTTACCTATCCTGCTAATTCTCCTCCCATTAATGTGCATTTCTTTGGGACTACTGATTGCGAGAACCTGCCGTTTGGGGGAGGTGATGAGCGATTCGGCTGCCCGACGAACGGCCCCGGCTGGGTCAAACTGGGCGAAGTAAGGGTCAGCGGCTCCAACAACTGGGTGAAGACCAGGATCGACATCACCCCTCAACAAGACATTTACGCCATCACGATCGGCCCCGGCTGTGAAGACCGTCCCGCCAGTGTGCACTACTACTATTTTATCGATAACCTGATTTTAGACGAACAGTCGGTTTTCAATTATCAGATCAGCGATAATGGAGAAAATCCATGTTCCAACAATTTCACCCTCCAAATCCCGGCTGCTGATTCACTAAACTATCAATGGTATAAAAATGGGGTGGCGCTGTTGGGCGAAACCAATCCTCAGCTTCGGGTTACAACCGGAGGGGGGCAGTATCAGGTACGCATTGCAGGTGCAGACGGCTGTAGGGTAACCAATGCGTACCGACACGTCATCCCCGTCGAGCGATATAGTGCCAATCAGATCCTTTGCGAAGGAGAAACGCTTCTTTTCGGGAATCAGCACATCAAGCGTGAGGGCATTTATCTGGATACGCTTAAAACGGCAGCGAACTGCGACAGTATCGTGCAATTGACGGTTGTTGAAGCCTTGAATCAACAAAATTTCGTAAACGCCAAGATCTTTGAGACCGAACATTACAGAATAGCGCAATTCCGTTTTAGCCAACCCGGTGTTTACCCGGTACATCTGACCTCTAAAGATGGCTGCGATAGCCTGGTGACACTTAGGCTGGAATTTTACAGGGTATTTTTCCCTTCTGCCTTTTCTCCCAATGGTGATGGGGTCAATGATTACTTCAACATCATGGGTGGCGACGATCTGGTAGAGATCCGGTCCATTCTGGTATTCGATAAATGGGGAAATCAGGTATATGCGGACCGAGAGCTGCTTCCCAATCAATCCTCTTCCGGCTGGGATGGTAATTTTCAGGGAAAACTAAGTGCTACGGGCGTGTATACTTACACTGCCGTACTGCTCATGGACGATGGGAAAGAACGAAGGTTTTCGGGATCTTTTACCCTGGTACGATGAGCTGTGACAGATTTGAAAATCAGTATGTGTTTAGTGTACTGGCACTGGATAGGATGAACGTAGTTTTCACCGCGAAGCCGCCAAAGTCGCAAAGTTTCGCAAAGAGTAATGAATTTGCCGGCGGCAAATTATTTCCTTCACTTGCTTTTCAAGCCGCCAAAAGCTTCGATAACATTTGTTTTGCAAATTTTATCGAAGAGACCTTTGCGCTGCTTCGCGTCTTTTTCCTATAAATCTTATATTTGTATTTGTGCCATCAATAAACACAACTATGTCCGATACCTGTAAAATAAAACGCTGGGATATTCTGAAACGGGAACTGAATAACTTTAAACCCGAAGAATTCTTGCAAGCCATGGTGCATGATACGGATGCCATTTTGATCGATTGCCGCACTGCCGGTGAATTTGCACATAGTTGTCTGGAAGGCGCTTTCAATATGGATTACCTCGCCTATGATTTTCTCGACAAAATGGATGCCCTTGATCCTGGTAAAACCTATCTGGTCTATTGTCGTACAGGACGCCGGAGCGTTCGCACCTGCATGTTGATGAAAAATGGCGGTTTTGAAAAAGTATACAATCTGGATGGCGGCCTGGTAGCGCTCAGGGAATACGCCCCTGCCATCATCTGATCCTTTTATAATACTGCCACATCATCACCCCTCCCCGGCTCACCATAAAGAGCAGTAAGGCCGCCCAAAGCCCATGATTCCCCCATGCCGACTGCAGCGGGTAATACACCAGCAAATAAACAGCCAGAGACAACAACATACTGTTGCGCATTTCCCGCGACGCCATCAGGCCGATAAAAATGCCATCCCAAAGATAGCAGGGGGTACTCAATAGCGGGAAAACAGCCATCCAGAAAAGGAAAGGCAGGGTCGCGGCTATGACATCTGCCTGATTGGTAAACACTCGAAGCAAGGGGATGCCAGCCAAGCCGTACACCAGAGCATACAAGGTAGCCAGGCCCATACCCCAGGCAAAAGCATACCGGATCATCTTTTGTGTGTTTTCCTGGTCAGCACGGCCCGTATATTTCCCTACCAGGCTTTCGGCGGCAAAGGCAAAACCGTCTACGCCGTAAGACATCCAGTTCAGGAACTGTAACAGGATCACATTAACGGCCAGGATCATTTCACCATCGAGTGCTGAGCGGCTGTAAAAGAAGCCGAATGCAAAGGTGAGGCAGAAGGTCCGAATAAAAAGGTCGCTATTGACCGAGAGAAACCTGCGGAAGGCCTCCCAATGCATGATCAGATCCAGGTGGATCAATTTCAGATAATGCCGGTATTTATAAAAGATAAGTGCCAGGGCCAGCAACACTCCCGCATATTGAGCGATCAGTGTACCATAAGCTACACCTGCTGTTTCCATTCCCCTGCTATTTACCAGCCACCAACTGAAAACCATATTGATCACATTGGAAAAAATGGTCAGGATAAGTGGATAGATCGCATTTTGCAAACCAAATAGCCAGCCGAAAAGCACATACGTAGCCAATGTAGCCGGAGCCGCCCAAATGCGAATAAAGACATACTCTCGCACCAGAGGTAATTGGTCTTCGGTCGTATTGAGCAACCTGAAAGCCAGTTCGGCCAGCGGCGTTTGCAATATCAATACCAATATGGCAATCACCCCGGCTACGGCCAGCGCCCGACCCAGCGTAACGGCAATTTCCTCATCATTCCCCGCACCATAAGCCTGAGCAGCCATACCTGTCGTACCCATACGCAGAAAGCCAAAATTCCAGTAGATGAAGTTAAAGATCATGGCACCCAGTCCCACTGCTCCGAGGTGCAACTCCGTTAATCGCCCCATTAAGGCCGTATCGACCGTACTGAGCAAGGGCACGGAGATATTGCTCAGAATGTTTGGGATGGCCAGTCTTAGTATTTCCCGGTTCATTTCGCCGTAAAAAAAGTATTTTGCGCTAAATTTGCCTAAATTATACACGCTTGCCAACAATATGAAAATTCCAATCGGTATTTTTTTCGGAGGTGCTACTCCTGCTAGAGATCAATCTTACCAGACAGCGCAGCGCGTTTTCCAACGCTTAAACCGGAACGATTTCGATCCCATACCAGTACTGGTAGATCCCTTTGGGCAGCTCGTTCTCTTAGATGATCTTCCTTCCGGAGAAAGTATCAGTGAATTTTATCCTTCAGAAAAAGAACAGGTTCCCCAACAAGATGTACCTTTTACATTCTATCCCGAGCAGTTGGGTGAAGTAAGTGAAACGCAAAAAGTAGCACTTGCCCTTAGCGTGGGACGTGTGATTGATATAGCTGAGTTACCGGAGATCATAAGTATCGCGTTTTTGGCGTTGCCTGACGTAGAACAATTACAGCTGAGTCTGCATGAAATGCGTATTCCGTTCACGGGAGAAGTAGCTGAATTCATCCATCTCTGCGCCGATCGATACCGTCTGTTACTGGAAATGCAAAAGTGCGGTTTTGAGATGCCGGCCTGTATTCGCCTAACAACCAAAGACTGGCAGGATAACAATATTCAGGCCATCTGGGGAGAAGATTCGGTGAGTGTTGCCTATCCACTATTACTGCGACCGGCCTATCAATACAGTACCGGACGATCATCCGTAGTGGATGCCAAAGACGGGCCGGACGGTTTACGACGGGCCATTGATCTGGCTTTCGGACAAAAGCGACTGGCACAGGACGACTGGCTGGATATGAGTCCGGTAGATCGGGAGAATTTTGTTCAGCACCTGGCTCAGTGGTCTTCCGGTGTAGGGTTCCCCCTGGAGCTTTGGCAGAAAGATGAGCCAATGATCTTTCTAGACCCGACATCGCTCCTGGCTTTTCTCAACCAAATGCCCACCAGTGAAAAGGGGCAGTTGGTATTCAGAGCACAGGGTAACAATGATGAGATCCTGGTGTCTTCCCTGCCCGAAGGAACTGCCGTTGCCTGCGTGCTTATCCGCAATGAAGATCAGCAATGGGATGTTGCTGACCTTCGCCTGCTGGGGAATGCCTCACGGATTGTTGCCGATCTGCAAAAGACCGGGGCCCGGCCGCTCAAAGTGGCCGATAGCATGATCGAACAGATTGGTACTGATTGTGGTAAGCTTGCAGAAGAACTTAATGCCCAGACCGCTGTAAAAATATATGGTATACTGGATAACTCCGGTCGTTTCATTCCCGAAGAGGTCCAGGCGTTTACCGGGCCCGACAAAGCCGATAATATTAGCGCTTCAGCAATAAAAAGCTTTATCGTTGCATCACTACAGGCGGGTCAGATCAGGCATTCCGATCCGATTTACCGCTCACTTTTAGCGCAGCTGAATAGTCATAGTGATATACAACCTGATGTTGTATCGGAAGCACCATATGGATACGGCCCTG
>JAGQXH010000204.1 GCA_020436695.1 Lewinella sp.
TAAGCCGGACCTGAGGATACACGATTCCTTTTTTAGGGAACACTATCAGTTTGCTATGGAGATAGATAGCCTGACCAATGGCCTAGATACCGGCTTTTTTACCAGGATGAGCGACGGAAAGGTCAATAACCGGCGAAATCTGATCCCCGGTACCCCTTGGTATTCCTGGATCGATACCGGAAAGGAGGCTAATCGTTAAGCATACTTAGGAAAATCACTAATATGAAGCTCGTTGATCTTAAGATAATATATACCAAGCTTATACTGGGCACAGTAGCGCTGCTACCTCTGGCCCTATCCGCTCAACAAGGAGGGGTAATACTGGAAGTCGACCGGATTACCGTCGATACACAGGATCACGGCATGTTGAATTTTTGGGTTAAAAGTACGGACAACGGCAAGTTGAAAAACGATATAGCTACGGAGAACATATCGATCACCGAGTTTATAAATGGCCGGGCGGACAGTATAGTGACTGACGGGGTGGTGCCAATGGAAGTGTTAGAAGAAAGCCTTGGTGCGTTTGATACTTCGACCATTTACTTCCTGCTCGATCTCAGCCGGGACATGACGGCTGAAGCGCTAAGGAATGCCAAACAGATGATCAGGCAGGTGGTGCTGGAGCGATCAGAGATCTCTGGCACCCGTTTTTATCTGACGGCTTATCACGAGCAAGCCGTGCTTTTGCGGGAGAAGCTTACGGCGGATAACGTGGACCGTATCTTGGAACCTTTGGCGATGAGTGAGCAGGCACCTGATTTTTTCAGGTTTTTAGTGGATGATATCCGGGAACTCAAAGCTCAGGAAGGGACGAGAGCGCTCTTCGTTATGAGTTCGGGGGGCAATGTCAGCCGGGGGGCGATCTACGAAAAACGCCTGCCCTACGAACCACATGAACTCACGGAACTGGTCAAGAGCCTGCCTTCCAATTTCCATCTCTTCGTGATCGACCTACACGAAGATGAATTATCCGAGAATTTTATTTATCTGAATAATGGGGATACTCGTTTTTCGAAGATCCTTCCTCCTGATTATGCCGAGGTGCTGGGCAACAGCCGGCCGGTGCGCAGTAACATATTGATCCAGGCCTTGCCGGGGCAGCAGGAGTTTAAAGGGGAAAACCGTACCTATGTTATTGAATTACAGCCGGAAGCACGCAGTGCTCAAAAGGAATTCCGTCTGGGTAGCATCAACTTTCCGGTCAACCTGGGCGGAGAGACAAACTGGGTCAACTGGATCATCTGGCTGGTGGTGGGGCTGATCGCCGTGCTGATCATCTATGGCGTAGGCAGTCTGCTGATCCCATATTTCCGGGAGCGGGAATTTGCCGCCAAGTATGTGACTCCCTATGTGCAGGAAGGACAAAGGACCCGTTACGACATCTTTTACAATGAACCGATCAGAGAAGGAGAACCGGTCGTAACCAAATGCAGGCAGATCACCCCATTCTCCTCCTGGAAGGAAAACGGTTGGCAATGCCCGAACTATCCGGTCTGTCTGAATCAGAACTGTAGTGGTGCCGGTGCACCGGAAGCTACTAGTTTCTCTTCCATGGAAGGGGTCTATCTCAAACTGAACTGGATCTGGTTCGGGGCTATGGGAGGGCTGATCGCCTGGGTGATCATTACCCTGTTCCGGGGCACGAACTTTCAGGGTTTTAGCGGTTTGGTCGGTACGTTCGTCGATGAAGATTTCTTGAATTCCATCAGCCTGGATAATCCCGAACTGGTCACCCAGACTATCAGCAATAACCTCATGGTAGGCGTTGCCTTCGGTGCCGGCATTATGTTGATGCTGAGTTGGATGGAGGAACGCCGGGCTTCCAACCGTTACTCCAATATTAAGTCGGGTATCCGGATCGCATTGCGTACGCTGGCTTGCATCCTCCTCTCCATGTTGGTCTTCTTCGGAGGATTTTATTTACAATACGTGGTAGGGGTTGCCCCCTATGTGAGTGGTTTGCTTTCTTGGTTGTTGTTCGGTCTGGGGATCGGACTGATCATTTCCGCTTCTTCCACTATTGCCCGCATGAACGGTATTATCGGCGGGGTGATCGGTGCGGTCATCGCCTTCCAGGTCTACTGGGGGTTAACCGAATTCCTGAATACCGGCTTTCTGTTGGCCAACCTGGCCAGCATGTTATTGATGGGCGGCATCATCGGGTCGATACTGGTGTCGGTGGTGACTACCCTGGAAGATTACGAGTTGGAGGTGATCGCGCCGGCCGGCTATCAGCGTACCGTGCCCATCAGCAAATGGCTGAACGCCGGGGAAAGCGTGATGATCGGTAAATTGCCGGGCAGCTATGTCTACGTGAAATGGGATGACGACGAAGTCCGGCCGGAACACGCCGAAATGTTTCGCGAAGACAGCTCCATCTTCGTTCGGCCGGTGGAAGAAGTACTGGTCAATCAACGAATGATCTCCAAACCGGTGGCCCTGAAGAACGGCGATATCATCAAACTGGGACGTTCGAGTATTACGCAGTTCAGATTTGTGGAAAAATAGCAGCAAGACCAATTATGATGACCTTCATGAATTTAATCCGGTAGCTATGAAAAGGAACATACCATTTATTTGCTTTATTCTGCTGAATGTTTTTCTGTGCCTGGAAGTTTCGGCTTTTACGGCGATCAGATATTCGCCTCTGACCAGGGGCCCCTATCCGGTACGGGGGGAGGAAGCTTTCTTTGCTTGTGATGATCTGACCGTTACGGAAACCATCACCGATGTCACTTGTCGGGGTGGTTCGGATGGTGCGATCGGTATTGCACTAGAATATACCGGTTCAGGTGGCACCCCCAGCTTTGTGATCAACTGGATTGAACGACCTGAAGAGGGTAATACTATTGAGGACTTGTCTGTGGGGACTTACCGGGTACAAATTACAATGACTGTTGGAGGAGTAACCTGTACAACGAGTCAGATCTCTTATACCGTTGATGAACCCGCAAATGGATTGGAGATATTGCCGGTAGGTCAAAATGGGGGCACGAGTATAACCGATAATAATCCATGTAGCCCCAATAATACCGGGCTTATCGATCTGAAGGTGGCGGGCGGGGCTCCATCATACACTTATTCCTGGAGCAATAATAAGACCACACAGGATATCGAAAACCTGGCTGCTGGAGACTATTCGGTCACGGTAACTGATGGTAATGGTTGCACCGCCGAAGAAACCTTCACAGTAAATGATGAAGAAAGCAATCTCACCGTGACTAAAAAGAAAATAACCGATGCACTATGTCATAACAGTTCCAATGGGGCTATCGATATCAATGTAAATAATGGCTCGGGGAATTACGATTATGTCTGGAGTAATGGCAAGCATACGGAAGATCTGAGCAATTTGGCACGGGGATCGTATACCGTCACTGTTACGGACAAAAATCAGGTAGGTTGCGCCAGCAAAACCTTTACCGTTGGTGCGCCGGATAGATTGGAACATAATGTAAGCCTAGTGCAGGATATTCCCTGTAAGGATGGAGGAATGGGGGCGGTTATGGTGGCCCCTTCCGGCGGCACCAGCCCTTACACTGTAGATTGGCAGGGCGGCCAAACCGGCACTATGGCCCAATACGATACACCAGGTACATATATGGTGACGGTTACGGATAAGCATGGTTGTGAAAATGATAATGGAACCATTAGCCTCGCACTGGCCGATCCACCTCAGATCACTGATTTCCCGGAAACCGCTTTATTTTCGGATAACACTCCCCAAAACTTAGCCTATGAGGTTGACCTCTCTGCTTCTAAATTGAACTGGAAAGTCAAAGCTGGATCCTTACAAAATATTAACACCAATGCTACTAACTACCAGGACGAAGGAGAACGCGAGGACAACCCCCTGTCTCTCACCTTTTCCTTACAGGATAATCGCTCCAACGGCACATTAAAGATCATGGTCTCACCGCAGAGCGGCCTCTGCGAAGGCGATCCGGTAGAGACCGCAATTGAAGTCAGTTCCGGGGCTTGCTCCGTTTTCGTGCCGGATATTTTTACGCCCAACGGTGACAATGAAAATGATACCTGGGACGTCGTTTTTCCCTCGAACGATCCGAAAGATTATACCTTGATATTGTACAGTAGAAGCGGTGCAAAAGTATTTGAGGGCAATGTCATGACCATTCGAAGCTTCACCGCTGCAGGATGCCCTCCCACCACTTACTATTACATCGTCAAGGATCATGTGAACGGCAATGATTGCCGTGGAGCGGTATCCATTTTGCGATAAGCCCGAAACATTCAACCATTACCTTAACCCACAAACCGGCCTATGAGACGCTCAATTTATACTCTTGCTTGCCTGCTTACGCTGCTGCTGATCCTTGGCGCTCAACGGGGAACGGCCCAGCAAATACCCACCATGATCAGTTACCTTTTCCAGCCCGCCCTTTACAATCCGGCGGCACTGGGCAAAGGACATATCGCCGCCTTGCACCGGTATCAGTTGCTGGATTTCGACCGGTCGGTGGCCCCCATTACCTACGGCATTAATGCCGATCTGTCCTTTTTGCTTCCTTTTTCCGATCGTGTAGGCGCGGGGGTAAGTCTAATGACCGACCAGACCCATATTTTCCGGCGCAACAATCTAGATCTCTCTTTCGCCTATCACCTCTATAATTATGAAGGGCACCGGATCTCGTTGGGATTGGTGGCAGGTGTGTTGAATCAGTACCTGGATTTTGGCAAGCTAAGCGAGGCCGCTCAAAATGACATGACGCTCTATGATGGTTCGGGTACTGCGTGGGTATTCGACGGGGGGCCGGGCCTGTACTACAGTTATACCGGTGAAAAAGATGAATTTTCGCTGAGCCTTACCGTTCCGCAGATCTTTACTAGTGATCTGAATTTCAAGGAGCTGGAACAAACCTTCGACAACCGTTTCCACATCCTGGCCGGAGCGCGCTACCGAACCCAACTGGAAGGAGTAGCCATTGAACCGGCCGTTCTCTTCCGCGGGGTGCACGGAATGGACGGTAACATTGCAAAAAGTTCGGTGGACGTCAGTGGAAGACTCTTCTTTGCGGGTGATCGTTTGTGGGTAGCTGCCGGTGCCGGCATCGGACGTGAGACCTATTTCGGCGGCCTGGGCATCGATATTGCCGAACGGCTTAATCTACAGGCCATTGGGGAGTACCATACCAGTCTGGGCCCTTCCCTGGAAGTTGCAATTACCTATCGATTCAGAGAAAAGCTGCCTCCGCCTCCACCTCCGGTCGTAAAAGAGGTGCCGCCTGCACTCCGGATGCAATTTGAAGCCGAAGCCAAAAAAATTGAAACGGCAATAGCCGGGTTGGAGGCCGGCCCAAGGAAGGAAATGAGTGATCATCTGCTTGAAGTGGAAACAGCACGCAACCAGGCCAACTACGCCGGCCTGGAGCCGGAAGAGATCCGGGCGAAGGTGAATGAGGCAAGATCCTACCTGAATGAGGCCAAAAACAGTTTGAATACCTTATTGGGGAATGCACAGAACGGACTGGAGGCCGCCTGGGTGGCCGAACGACTGAAGGTTGAGGCCGAGGAACAAGGTTATGATGAGCGGTCACTAGCCGATATCTACCCGCCGATCAAAGAAAATAGTGAGAAACTCAACACTAAACTTCGGGAGGCATTTGCGACTTATGCCGGCTCGCAAAAAGAGCTATCGGACTTCATTTTACGGAAAACGGTAGAAATGCCCTTGGCCAATATTATCCAGAACGGAGACCTGCAGACACTGGCTGGTCGCCTGCAAGCAGAACTGGCCGCCTTACCCGGGGTGGAGCCGGGCGCATCGGTGCGTATTGAAGATAACGGTGATACCAAACTGGTGTTTACTTATCCCTACATCAATAACTCCTATCATTTGGATGAGTGGATGGACAGCCGGAAAATTATGATGGATCATGTTGCCAGCCAGATCAGTAAATTACAGAACAGCCGGCTAAGATTCAGATCTGTCAACCTTCGGATGCTACTGCAGGAAGAACTGGAATATATGGAAGGTGTGAACACGGATTACCCTTACATTGGCGATTTCGGAGCAAGTGTACCTATTAATTTGACCCTGATCAACACGGATACGGGGAAACGGACCAATGAAACGCGGACGATCACTAAAGGGCAAACCACCAGTATTGTGGACCTGGCTGCCCTCAAACTCCACGATGCCCGCCTTTACCTGAGGAGTAAGGGGCTTACTGCGCCGTCGGTGATCAACCTGGAGATCTCCGGTCCGAACTTTGACGAACCGGAAACCCAGACCATGCACATTGAGTTGGTGATCGACCGCTAGTAAAGGAGTATGTTGACGTCCAATACCGGATCTGGAAAGTAATGACAACAAGGAACAAAATAAAGATCGGATCAAAGAAAAAGATCGTTATTCACAGCTCTAAAAAAAAGAGAGCTCAGGTGAAGCTTGCGGCATTTCTGAAAGCCAATAAGTCGCGCCTGACGATCGGGCTCATTGTGGTGGGAGTCATTGTGGGGGCGATCCTGATGTCTTTTCTGAAACAACGCCCCGTGCCTCCTCCAGTAGAAAAAAGTCGATCAACCCCGGTTACGGTTCAGAATAGTTTTCCCTATCCCGATATTTTACCTTCGCAAACCAGACATGCAGGGCTATCCTACGATCACGAAGTTATGGTAGACGATAGCCCTTTACGGGAGTACTTCATCGAACGGGGAGAAGACGACATGATCAGCAGTGAAATAGCCTATCAGGCAAAATTTCGGAACCTCCTCCAATTTGAAAAATATCACAGTCTGTATCTCTTTAAGGTGGAGGACGACGTTGAACAGGCAAAAAAGTATGATTTTTTTGTTTATGAACTGACACCGGATTCTTTTGCCGTGATCACGCTGTATCCGAGGGTGGAAGTGAAGATGCAGACCATCCCTCTGAAAACGAAGGTAAAAGAGATCGCAGGGATCGTGAAAAATGAACTTTTCTGGGATTCCTACCTGAAAGACGGCGGTGATTATCGCCTGATCCCAGAGATATTGAATGCGCTTAAATGGCAGATTGATTTCTACCATGTACAACCGAATGATCGTTACAAATTGATCTACGAGGAAAAATGGTATAACGGCAATCGGGTAGGGATCGGTCACTTATTGACCGCCTACTTCCGGCAGGGAATTAAAGAGCATTATGTTTTTCGCTTTGACAATGGTGGGCAGGGAACCTACCTGAATGAGCAGGGACAGGTGATGAAGCGGCGGTTTTTAAAGTCGCCGGTGGAATATAACATCATTAATTCGCCTTTTAATCCCAACCGGGTGCATCCTATACATAAAAAGGAGATGCCTCATTACGGTACCGACTATTTTGCCCATCTCAATGATCCGGTTTTTGCCGTTGGGAAGGGACAGGTGATCATTGCCGCTACCACGGAAAATAACGGCAATTATGTGAAGATTAAACACGATGACCGTTATCAGACCCAATATTTGCATCTGAACAGTTTCGCCCCCGGTATCCGGCGGGGCAGAGAGGTAGAGCAGGGGGATATCATCGGCTATGCCGGAGAGACCGGGCTGGCGACCGGAGTACATGTTTGCTTCCGGTTCTGGATGGATGGCAAACAGGTAGATCATACCAAGCAGGACGTGTTTCAGGACGCTGACACCGCACCGGGGCCGGGTGATCTGACGGCCTTTAAGGTATTTAGGGATAGTATGCAGAACTTGCTGAATAAAATGAATTTTAACTAAATAAAGTGAGATACTACTAAAATCCAGTACGTATGAAAGTCAAAAAGAAAGCCAGAGAACAAACCGCCATGGAAAAGCGGAATACTTCCATTGTGAATTTTGTATTGGTGGCCTTGGTGCCGGTCTTACTTTGCATTTTGTTGGGATTCAGTTTAAGACAATCCAATATCGAGAATAAGGAAAATAGTTTTAAGAAAGTTAAGGCTCTAGAAGCAGAAAGAGACAGTATTAAGAATAAGATCGGTAAACTGACGGGGACATTTTTCAAGGCGGACACCATTCTGAACCGATTTAATAGAAATGATTTCAAGATATTGGAACAGAGCCTTAAAGCAGCAGATAATCCCATCGCTTTCAATAATTGGGAAATCGATAGAGCCGAGAGGATTTCCAAACTAAGATCCAGCTTCAGGACAGTCGAGAACGATGAAGATTTTAAGGAAGAAGATGATGCACGAGCTACACTTGATTTCGGAAAAAAATGGCTTCAGGCCTTTTCTGATACTAAGGATAAGGAACTGTTTGCAATGAAACAGATTCGGCAAAACGAAGTTGGTGTGCAGATGGACCAGTTGCTTCAAGATCAGATTGATAACTTGAAGAAGGATCTGACGGCAAAAGATCTTGAAATTTCTAAATTGGAAATAAAATTATTGCAAAGCCAGGGGCAGAAAATACAACTTGAGCAAGGTTCAGAAAAAGATACAAAGGCAATTGAGAAGGAATTGGAAGATATAAAAAGTAATAACGGCAAGTTGAAGGAAAAAATAGAGACCCAGGTATCTAGAGCGGAGAAAATTCTTTCGGATCTAAAGGAAAAAGGGATATTCCGTAAAACGGAAGAAATTCAAGCCTTTAAAAAAGATCTGGATGAGCAACTCAAAAATATACGAGATGAATTGCTCGAATTGGAGATTGAATAAATGATATCAGGAAAATCAGGACGCTTAGAACTCAAATTTGCTTAAATGAATAGTTTGCTGATCGTTGGAATTGCAGTTGCGGGCTTGGGGTTTATTCTGGTAGCATTCAAAATGTTGAAAAAGGGAAGTGCACTGGCCGCAAAATTTCCAACTAATTTCCTGGTGTTCTTTCTAATTTTTGCACTGATCGGACTAAGTGGCTTTTCACTGAAGAACCAGACCTCCGAAAGCCCTATGCTGATCGGCTTGTTGCTGCTGCTGGTCGCTTTGACCGGCGGTGTAATCATAACCGACAAACTCTATAAATGGGAATGGAGTGCCGGCGTGAGTTTCGGTCGCAAGCTGCTCTATCTATCCGGCATTATGCTGACGAGTATGGTGGCCTTTGGGCTCATTTTTGTGGTGACCGAACATCGCTGGTGGCCCCGTGGTAGTTTGAGCAGCGATCTGGTCTGGTGGTTTGCAGCCCTGATCACCATCATGTTGGTACCCCTGCTGATCAAACTGTTACACGAAATGTGGAATGAAATACCGATGGTCAGTCAACTGAAGCACTATTTCGAATTGCCCATTGGTACGTCTCCACCCTTCATTGAGGCCGGAGGCACAACGGTGAACTTTCAGTTCGTCATTCCGCTGGATTACCGCAGCCGGGAGGTCGTGCAGTCCAAAATAGCCATGCCACTGAATAAGACTCTGGAAGAGGCCTTTCACTATAAGGTGCACGAACACAATATCGTCAAGCGGTTCGCTAAAAAGATCGTGCTGGCCGAAGAAAATAAGCGGGCAAAGATATATGGGTGGTATTTTTACCGGAACAAAAAGATCTGGTGGGGCCTGTGGAGCAAAAAGCACTATCTGGACCCAAAAATGAAAGTAGGAGCCAATATATTTAATGGGGAAACCATCTTTACGGAAAGAGTAAGGATCTGGGATCTATAAATCAATCAGGATGAATTCAGAGCTAAAGTTTTTGCCGATCAATTGGGAGAATGGGATGACCTTCTCAGCGGATCATCTCAATCAACAGTATCTGGCCGTCGTCGATGGAGTGCGGGATGCTACCGCGCTTCCCCTGACCTCCTCAAATTATGGTTTATTAGGCGGAGAAAGTCAGAAGAAATATGCGGATTCTTTTCGCGATACCATCAATAATGAAAAAGTGGTTGTATCACACTGTCGGGCAATCACGCAGAATGGTTCCAGAATAGAAATAGTGAACAGAGACTGGGATGGACTCAACAAAACGCTTTCCGACCTGATCGGTATTAAAAGCCTGGATACCTCCAAATACTGGTATGTATTACTCATCGTAGATCCGTTTACCAGGATACCGGAAGGAATGGAGAATGAAAATGAAAGGAAGCGTAGAAAACCGAACACGAGACCGACATACCGATTGGAGCTTTATTCTTTGAAGGATATGCAGCAGGATAACCTGGCTAACGCCATCCCCATTGCCAAGTACGAGACCAGGGCATCAGGGTTAAAAAAAATGGACGACTATATACCACCCTGTACCCGGCTCAATAGTCATCGTTTACTGATAGAAAAGTATGAAGAGTTTGATGCTTTTTTGAATAATCTCAAGAATGATTCCTTCAAGATCATCGAAAAGATCAGGAATAAACGGAGGAACCGGGAACAAAATGACTTGGCTGATGATATCGATGCATTGTGTCAACAGTATGCTGATCACTTTGTACGCACTTACGATGAATTCAAGCTCTGTCTTGTTGATCAGCCGCCTCTCTATCTTGTAGCCTTTTTTGCCAGGATGGCCAGGGTGTTGAATCATTCGTTGGATATGGCTATTAACAAAGGCCATCTACTGCAATATTTTCATCAATACGCCACCAATGTGTCAGCTGCTCAATTAGAGCAGATCATACGCAGGGTGTTTGAGTCCAACTATTTCCACTACGATATTTCTCAGTCATTAATGGTCATCGACGAGTTTCTGAGTACCTTTAATGAGATCTTCCAGAGTCTCGTGAAATTGGATTACCGGGAACTTGCTCCCCGAAATGTGGTTAAAAGGGATATTATTTCCGACGTCAACCAGGATATGGGCCGCGAAACTTCCAGCAGGACGATCAAGATCAAACATACGGGGAAAGAAAAGTTCCTGGGAGATGATCTGGAGTGATCGGTGTTACCACAAAGTATCAATAGGTTTTGGTTATTACTGCAAGATGCGCTATAAAAATATTTGCAATAATAAATACGCCAGCCACCACGGACAGAACTCCCCAAGGTCAATCCGCGTTGATTGCACCGTCAAACATATCCCAAACCTGATCCCGCGGCAATTCGGCCGTGATCAATACCGGTTCTTTTTTCACCGGATGTTCGAAACGTAATTGATAACAGTGTAAATGGATGGACAGGTCGGTATTGGGCTGTTTAAATCCATATTTAACATCACCCCGGATGGGCCAGCCCATTTTGGCCAGCTGTACGCGGATCTGGTGCGGACGACCGGTGATCGGATTTACCTTTAGCAAATGATGACCGCCCAACTCCCCGACGAGCTCGTATTCCAGTTCGCTCTTTTTGGCGCCCTTGGCCCGATTGCTCATCTGATCATAGGCTTTAGCCACATTGCGTTCCCGATCCTTAACCAGATAATGGGTCAAATGACCGGTCAGTGGGTTTGGCCGCTCGGTAGTCACCGCCAGATAGGTCTTTTGGACCTCCCGGTCGTGAAACAAACGGTTCATGCGTTCCAGTGCTTTGCTCGTACGGGCAAAGATGACGGCACCACTCACGGGGCGGTCGATCCGGTGGATAACGCCCAAAAAAACATCACCAGGTTTTTGATACCGGTTTTTAATGTAGACCTTTACCCAGTCGGCCAGGGTAGTATCGCCGGTGGCGTCTCCCTGAACCAACCAGCCGGCCGGCTTGTTTACTGCTATCAGGTGGTTATCCTCGTAGAGGACTTGTATATCCATATTTTTTGAATTGAACGGCAAAATTATGAAATTATCCCTGGGCTTTTCACCTTGTCC
>JAGQXH010000205.1 GCA_020436695.1 Lewinella sp.
GCAGCAATAGCCTGCTGTACTTTTGTAAAAGTATCATCAACAGGAGGTTCTGTCCCTTGTTCCGGAGGGACTACCACTTCACGGGTACTATAGCCGGTATAGGAAATGACCAGGATAGCACCAACGGGTGCCTTGATACTGTAAGCGCCATCGAAGTCGGTTATAGTGCCGGTATTGGTCCCTTTGACCAGAATAGTTGCTCCGACCAGCGGATCACCGGCACGGTCCACCAGTCGGCCTAGGATGACGCGGGTTTGTCCAAAGAGACAGGAAATAGAAAGAAAGGAGAATAGTACTGAGAGGAGTAGAGGCTTTTTCATAGGCTAGTTTTTCCTATTGATGCAGCCGATAGTTGGATTTCATAAAGTGAACCCGATTTTTTCCAGAACATTCGGCTTATTGCGCCATATTTATCCTTTTTTACTAGCTTTAGCCTGACAAACATTACGACTAGCCAACATGAAAAACTTCCTTATCTGTACTATTCTCGGTCTGGGTTTCTTTTTTTTCGCCTGCCAGCCGAAATCGGCCTATTCTACCGATACGGCTGTGATTGACCGGGGAAAACAAGTATTCGAAGCACAATGTACCTCCTGCCATAATTTTCTTACGTCGGGCATGGGCCCGAGTCTGGCCGGTGTAACGACAGATGTCTCTCACGACTGGCTCGTAGCATTCATCAAAAACCCGATCGCGGTGATCGAAGGCGGAGATGAACGGGCCCAGGTACTTTTTGCAGAATACAAAACCTATATGCCGCCCTTCGCTACCATGCCGGAGGAAGACATCGATGCCATCCTGGCCTATATGAATACCTATCAGGCGACCCCTGATTTGGAAGGTGATGAAAATCTCGGCCCACCTCTTGAAGACCCGATACCGGATACAATTCCGATGTCGGGTGAAACTCTGGTATTGCGGGAAGTAATGCAGATCCCAAATAGCGCAGATAAAGGCCAGCGGGCACGTATCAACAAAATGATGCCCCTGCCCGGTACCGACCGCCTTTTCCTGCACGATCTGCGCGGCACATTGTATGAAGTGACCGGCGGAAAGCCCAAAGCATTTCTGAACGTTCCGGATTATTTCCCGGCCTTTAAAGAGCATCCCGGTCACGCCAGCGGCCTGAGCAGTTTTACCTTCCATCCGGAATATATGAGCAACGGGCTCTTTTATACCAACCATACCGAATATCCGGATAAGGGGCCCGGCGCAGATTTCACTTATGAAGACACCATCAAGATCACGGTTCGGGCCGTTCTGACGGAATGGAAACAGGATGATCCCACCAGTTCGGTATTTTCCGGCACCAAGCGGGAGATCATGCGGGTGGATTTTGTTACGCAGATCCACGCCATGCAGGAGATCGCCTTCAATCCATTAGCCAAACCGGGTGATGAAGATTACGGTCTACTGTATATCGGACTGGGCGACGGCGGTGCAGTGGAGAATCGTTTCCCCTTCATCGTTCAGGATAAAAGCCGCATCTGGGGCAATATCATTCGCATCGATCCGGTCGGCAACGACAGTAAGAACGGCCACTACGGCATTCCTCCCGGCAACCCCTTTGTATCGGAGATGGATCAGGGTGCACTGGGCGAGATCTACGCCATGGGCTTCAGAAATGCCCACCGCATGACCTGGGACGCTGCCGACGGTAAGATGTTGGCTTCCGGCATCGGGCATCATCAGATCGAAGAACTGAACATCATCGAACCGGGCCGGAACTACGGCTGGCCGGAGCGGGAGGGCACTTTCCGCTTCGATAAAAGCGGCGACCTCCAACACGTTTATGCCCTACCGGAAGATTATGCTTCCGACGGCTTCACCTATCCGGTTGTCCAGTTTGACCATGATGAAGCGGCGGCTATCTCGAGCGGTTTTGTGTACTATGGCGAGCAGATCCCGGCGCTTAAGGGCAAATACCTCTTCGGCGGCATCGTTAACGGCCGTATTTTCTCCGTGGAAGCGGCTGATCTGCATCTGGGGCACCAGTCGCCGATCAGTGAGTTCAAAGTAAAATTCGAAGGCAACCCGGCAACCAAACTGCAGGACATTACTTCTGAATATAATGACCGGGTGGACCTGCGCTTCGGTATCGACAGCAAGGGCGAGATCTATGTGTTTACCAAAGCCGATGGGCGGGTTTATAAGATTGTGGGATTGGAGGGGAATGAGATGTGAGTCAGTTGTTATTTAAGGAACCCGAAAAGCAGGGAAGCGTTCCCTTTTTTTTGGTAGACCGCCTCTTATCTGGTACGTGCAAAGTTGCAGTATCGGATCACTGCTGCAAAATCATAAGGATGTTAGAACAGGGCAATCGCATTAAAATTCAGAGCAGCGGTAAGAGCGGCGTATAAGTCTAGTTGAAGGTAGATTTAATGCACTCACGTGATTTGAGGCGGGTTGGGTACTTCGACGAGCTCAGTAGCCGAGCGGGCAAAATGGTGGGTGCGGGTTACTGGTTCGCGGGAGGGATAATTTTGCCCGGCCTTTTTGGTACTTTTTTGGCGTAAAAAAGTACGGAAGTAATTTAATGCGATTGCCCTAGATGTTAGAACCATTACAGAGCTGATTTACAAAAAACACCTTACCTTATGAATCAGAATAAAGTTTTTTTCTGGTCACTAACCGTGGCCCTTGCCGGATTTCTTTTTGGTTTTGATACCGTTGTCATTTCCGGAGCCGATCAGCAGATGCAGGAATTGTGGCAAACCACTCCGCTTTTCCACGGTTTTGTCGTTATGTCCATGGCACTATGGGGCACGGTGATCGGTGCCATTTTCGGTAATATCCCCACCGACCGGCTCGGTCGTAAAAAAACGCTTTTCTGGATTGGGGTCTTCTACTTTGTTTCGGCGGTAGGTTCAGGACTTGCTCCGGATCCTTATACCTTTTCTATATTTCGCTTCATCGGCGGTTTGGGTGTAGGTGCCTCTACTATTGCGGCTCCGGCTTATGTTTCGGAAATTGCACCGGCCAAAGACCGGGGCCGTCTGGTGGCCTTGTACCAGTTCAATATCGTGTTTGGTATCCTGATCGCTTTTATTTCCAATTACCTGCTGAAGGATGTGGGAGAGAATGCCTGGCGCTGGATGGTTGGAGTGGAAGCTATACCGGCTTTGATCTACACCGTGATGGTAATGGGTGTCCCCAAGAGTCCACGCTGGCTGATGATCTATCGCAATGAGCGGGAAGAAGCCGGAAAGACTTTACAGATCATCAACCCCGGCGTAGATATCAACCCATTACTTGATGCCATGGTAGCTGAAGAAAAAAATCTGGTTCACGGAGAAGGTATCCTGCATCCCAAATTTCGTTTTCCATTGCTGCTGGCTTTTCTCATTGCCTTCTTCAATCAGTTGTCAGGGATCAATGCCTTCCTCTATTATGCTCCCCGGATATTTGAGCAAGCGGGGCTTGGAGCAAGTACTGCTCTGCTTAGCAGTATTGGCATCGGCATCACTAATATGATCTTTACCCTGTTCGGCCTTTATTTGATCGACCGGCTGGGCCGAAGAGTACTAATGTATATCGGGTCGGTGGGTTATATCGTTTCGCTGAGTCTGGTCTCTATGGCTTTCTTTTTGGAATGGAAAGGAATGGCCGTCCCTATCTTTTTCTTTATATTCATCGCCTCGCACGCCATAGGTCAGGGAGCGGTTATCTGGGTATTTATTTCTGAGATCTTCCCGAATCACCTGCGGGCCAAGGGGCAGTCCTTCGGCAGCTCTACCCACTGGGTACTGGCCGCTCTGATCACGGTGTTTATGCCCCAGTTATTGAGTGCGACTGAAAACCCATGGGGAGTATTTGCATTTTTTGCTTTTATGATGGTGTTGCAGTTGCTGTTTGTATGGCGCCTGATGCCGGAAACCAAAGGTGTGCCGCTCGAAGAATTGCAGAAACAACTGATTAAGGAATAGTTTAATCCGCATGAGTCACGTCTACCGAAACTCAAATCGACTAACTGCATGAAAAAGTTTTTCATTCCCATGCTGATCACCTTGGTCGTTGCCTCCTGTAAAACAGATCCTGCCACAGTGGAAGAAGATTCCACGGCTACTGTTACCTACCAGGAGCCCTACCGCCCTCAACTCCATTTCTCTCCCCCGGCCAAGTGGATGAACGACCCCAATGGCATGTTCTTCTATGAAGATGAATATCACCTTTTCTATCAGTACTATCCGGATAGCACGGTCTGGGGCCCCATGCATTGGGGGCACGCGGTAAGCACCGATATGATCCATTGGGAACACCTTCCCATTGCGCTGTATCCCGATTCGCTGGGCTATATATTTTCCGGCAGCGCCGTAGTGGATCGGAACAACACCAGTGGGCTGGGTACGGCCGACAATCCACCCATTGTGGCGATCTTTACCCACCACGATCCCGTCGGCGAGCGGGAAAAACGCATCGATTTCCAGTACCAGAGCATCGCCTATAGCTTGGACCGCGGCCGAACCTGGACGAAATACAAGGGGAACCCGGTAGTGCCCAATCCCGGCATTCGGGATTTCCGCGATCCCAAGGTAAGCTGGCACGAAGCTTCCCAGAGTTGGATCATGATCCTGGCGGCTAAAGACCGCGTACACTTATATCGTTCTCCGAATCTGAAAGACTGGACTTTTGCCAGCGAGTTTGGGGCTGAACTGGGTAGCCACGGCGGCGTATGGGAATGCCCGGACCTGTTCCCCCTGGGCTCGGAAGATGATATGAGCTTCCAGAAATGGGTGATGCTGGTAAGTATTAACCCCGGTGGCCCGAACGGCGGTTCGGCCACTCAATATTTCATCGGTGATTTTGACGGTACTACGTTCACCCTTGACCCGGCTTTTGCTCCCCGCGTACAAGCTACTCCTGACGGCAACCAGCAGGCCGTATGGTTGGACTACGGCCCGGATGATTATGCCGGGGTCACCTTCAGCGGCGTACCGCCGGAAGATGGCCGGCGCCTGTTCATGGGCTGGATGAGCAACTGGTCTTACGCCAATATGGTGCCTACCGCTCCCTGGCGCAGCGCCATGACCCTGCCCCGCACACTGTCGCTAAAGCAGATGCCTATGGGATGGATCATCCGCAGCAGGCCGGTACTCGAATTCGAAGCACTTCGCACCGGTGGCTTTGAAGTGGTACGGGGACCGGAGCAGGGCGAGAAAGAGATCACGCCCGTTATTCCGCACGCACCGCTGCCGGTGGAGATCAACCTAAGAGCCATGGCCTCTCCCACCGAATCGGTCGGCCGATTCGGAATTAAACTTTCAAATGACCCGGGCGAGCATTTATCCATCGGTTACGATCCGCAGGCCATGCAGTATTTTATTGATCGCCGGGAAAGCGGCCCCGCTGACTTTTCCGATGCCTTCCCCAAAATGCTTACGGCACCCAGGCTATCTGATGATCCAGCGATCAACTTACGAATGATCATCGATGTATCTTCGGTAGAATTGTTTGCTGACTATGGCTCTTCCGTGATGACAGCCTTGTTTTTCCCATCCGAACCTTTCAACCACGTTTCCTTATTCGCGGAAGGAGGTGAGTTGGAGTGGCAACGCATTGATGGGCGTAGTTTGCAGTCGATATGGTAAATAGAAGTCAGATAGTAGTAAGTCTCCAGTCGTAAGTCGTTAATCGTTGTGCAAGGTAGAAATGATCGCTCCGGAATCGGCGGCGAGTGTGATCATCCTGGCACTATTGTATCTATCCAACATTTTTGCGTTCTCTTTAAAACTTACCCGCCAATGAAACAGTTCGCGCTTTTCGCACTTTGTTGTTTGTTTTTCAGTAGGGTCATAGCCCAAAACCTCGTCCCCAATCCCAGCTTTGAAGATCATCGCCCATTGGAATGCCAAAGCTGTCATCTGGCGGCAGGACGCTTTCCTTACACCCTTCCCCATTGGCAACGACTCAATACCCAACCCTGGATCTGCGATTGTGCATATGAAAAAAAGGGAGAAGAACACACCAGCGGTATTTGCTACTACGAAGATCTCCAGCCACAAGACGGCTGCACCATGCTGGAGATGCGTTATCAGCCTATGTGTCTGGATTTTGAACACGAAACCCGGGGATGTGCCTCTTATGTGGGCACGAGCCTGACCCAGCCGCTGGAACTCGGGCAGCAATACGAAGTTTCTTTCTGGCTCTATATCAACCGTGTGGATGATCCTGACTTTCCGGAACATATCGGCATGATGCTGTTCCCGGAGGCCTTCCGCAATCCGAACGGAGCCATGATCGCCCAGGACGAATTGCTCATCGATACGGTGCGCATCAAACAGTGGTACCAGGTAAGTTGGAGAATCCAACCGACCTGCCCGCTGCAATTTCTGGTCATTGGGGTTTTCCGTGGCGCTAACGGTCCGGCAGTGCATTCCCGTTATCATCAGAATATCTATTTCATTGATCAGGTCAGTGTTCGGCCGGTTCCGACTCCGATAAACAGCGCAAAGGAAGTTGCTTTCTTTTGCAAACCGAAGGCACTATCATCTCCAACGACTGTTCCCGTAATTGCCGGTGCTGACGTGTATTTTGCCTCGGGGACAGCTGTGTTGACAGAAGATGCACAGCTGAAATTGGATTCCTTTGCGCTTCGGGCCAGAACCGCTCCTAAAGTCGCTTTTCTCATCAGCGGGCATACGGACAGTGTAGGAAGCGATCACCTCGAATTGTCGCAACAACGTCTGGAAAACGTTCTGACCTATCTGGAAGAAAAACACCAACTCTCCCGTCTTCGCTTCACGCCGCTTGCCATGGGAGATCAGTTAGCCGTAGCCGGTAACGAACAAGAAGCCGGGCGAAAACTGAATCGCCGGGTGGAGATCCGGCAATTTGATGCCCGTATTCAGACCGTTATTTATCGCAATCTTTTGGAATATCTTTTTCAAAGAGAGACGGATGGAGCCATGCAGGCTCTGAATATCTGGTTGCACCTTGCAGATCGGGATGAATTGTTGCTGCCTTTATTCGATCCGAGATTAGAGCAGCTGCACCACCTGCGCGGCTGGCCGGTGATAGCAAGCAAGATCGAACAACGCTATAAACAACTTTTCTCCAGGCCCGAACTGGCTTATACACTGGCCACATTATGGGCAGAGGACCAGCGATACCGCACTTTAAAATTCTATATCGAAAACTTAAATGTCTATCTGCCGGAACAGGATAGCAGCTATTCCAAATGGGATGTTAACTTTGAGTCTTCGGTATCCGAACAGCTTGAAAGTGATCAGAACCATCTGGCTCGGTTACTTCCGATGCTGGAGCAGGAAGGTTGGGTTAAAAAATCGGAGGTGGGTGAGCGGGCAGCGAAAGCCGTTTTTCTCATTCTTCAGCACAGTATGGATGAAGATCTGCTTACCCGATATTTGCCGTTCCTGAAGGAACGATGTCTGGAAGGAGAGACTGAATGGATCTTATACGCCAATATGTATGACCGGCTGCAAACGATCAAAAACCTACCGCAAAGATTCGGCACTCAATTTAAGATCAGTAAAGACGGAACCCGGGAAATGTTCCCACTGGAAGACCCGAAGCAGGTCAATCAATGGAGAAACGAAATTGGGTTGCCTCCACTTGAAAATAACTAAAATGAATAAACGATCACTCTTACTCACTATTTTGTTAGCCCTCCTATCGCTGGCGATTCAGGCGCAGTCCGTCATCCCCCGCCTAAGCCAGTTGGATGTACTACACTATCGCTTTGAACTGACCCTCTCCGATCAAAGCGATGAGATCGGCGGCACTGCCCACATCCGCATCAAATTCCTGCGGGAACTCTCGGAATTCACACTGGATCTCACCAGTCGTCAAAGCGGAAAGATGGGTATGCTGGTCACTAACTTACAGGAGGGCGATCAGGCACTGGACTTCCGGCAGGAAGGGGAATCGCTGGTCATTACCTTCCCCTCACCGATAAAACCCGGAGATGAAAAAGAATTTACCATTCAATACAGCGGCATTCCCATCGACGGATTGATCATCGATTCCAACAAGTTTGGCAAGCGTACTTTTTTCGGTGACAATTGGCCCAATCGCGCCCATCACTGGCTACCGACCGTGGATCATCCTTCTGATAAGGCTTCCGTGGAATTCATCGTTACCGCTCCGGAACATTATCAGATTATTGCCAACGGCCTGCAGATAGAAGAGACCAATCTGCCCAATGGACAGAAGCTCACGCATTGGAGTGAATCGGCACCTCTGCCTACCAAAGTGATGGTGATCGGCGCAGCGGCTTTTGCCGTACAACGCGCCGGAGAGGTGAGCGGTATTCCCATCTCCAGCTGGATCT
Source organism: Lewinella sp. (assembly GCA_020436695.1). Classification (GTDB taxonomy): domain Bacteria; phylum Bacteroidota; class Bacteroidia; order Chitinophagales; family Saprospiraceae; genus Flavilitoribacter. The sequence continues at coordinate 8,291 of JAGQXH010000205.1, forward strand.
ATCCGGAGGATCGGAAAGCCGGTTTTTATGATTACGCCCAAGCGTTGAACGTGCTGCCGTTCTTTATGGAAAAGGTTGGACCCTATTCCTACGAAAAACTGGCCAATGTGCAGTCCAAGACCCGCTACGGCGGCATGGAGAATGCCAGTTGCATCTTTTATTATGAGGGCTCCGTGACGGGTGATCGCGATCAGGAAGCACTGATCGCCCACGAAGTAGCGCACCAGTGGTTCGGTAATTCTGCCTCGGAAGCTAATTGGTTCCACGTCTGGCTGAGTGAGGGATTTGCTACTTACTTTACGATTCTTTATTTTGAGGATCGCCACGGACGGGCAGCGGCTCAGGAACTGCTGCTGGAAGATCGGGATCAGGTCATCGACTTTGCCGCCGGCGACGACAGCCCCATTATCGACCAGACGGTGACGAATTATAACGAACTGCTCAACGTCAATTCCTATCAGAAAGGCGGCTGGGTATTGCACATGCTGCGCCGAAAGGTCGGCGATGAAGCCTTCTGGAAGGGCATCCGGGAATACTACCGGCAATTTCAAAATCGCAATGCGCTGACGGAAGACTTTCAAAAGATCATGGAGAAGGCCAGCGGACAAAAACTGGGAGACTTTTTTGAACAATGGCTGTATCGCAGCGGCCTGCCTTTACTGAATGTGCAATGGAAGCCTAGCGGTAAACGCAATAAGATCCGTGTCACTATTCAGCAAACACAGGAAGCTGACGCATTCCGATTTCCACTCGATATTTTGGTGAAAACCACGAACGGAAATTCTGAAAGAATAACCCTGGACATAAAAGACACAGTGGAGTCGAAAGTGATCAAGATCAAAGGGGAAGTAAGTAGTATTGAGCTGGACCCCGATGTCTGGTTGTTATTTGGAGAATGAGGAATTGGGGCTGCATATCAGTACATTGTCAAATAAATAAAATAAGATTTCCTCCTCCGCCCTGAAGGGAAATCCGCCCGCGGGCTGGGTCCTTTAGGAATTAAAGGCGCGGGTTGGCCATGGAGAAAAGTTTTGTCCTGTACATAGATAATTTTGCAGACAAAGTACTCAACCATAAAATCAAACTAGTATGCATCAGATCATTCGCCCGATTTGTTTATTACTCTTACTGACACTCGCACTAAACTGGAAAACATCTGCCCAGGAAGCGATGGTCCCTTCTTTCGAAGAGATCCTTTCTCTGCACCGGCCAGGTACGCCGATGATATCACCAGACGGTCGGAATATAGCCTATACCGTAACTCGCACGGATTGGTCAAAAAACGGCTATAATACAGAGATCTGGCTGGCCAAAGGGGAGGCCACGCCTTTCCAACTGACCAATTCACCAGACGGCAGCAGTTCCGATCCACAATGGTCTCCGGACGGCAAATGGATCGCCTTTTTGAGAAAGCACGGTGATCATTCCCAGATCCACGTGATCAGGCCCGATGGTGGAGAAGCCCGCGCCATGACCAACGCCGACCGCGATATTCAGGACTTCGAATGGTCGCCGGATGGAAAGCGTTTTGCAATCCGGATGCAGCAACCGGAAAGTAAAACGGATAAGGAACGTAAAGAACGTTTCGGTGCCTATGAAGTAGATGATGCCGAATACCGGCGGTCCTGGCTGTACATAGTGGATTTCCAACCGGATATGCCGCTGAATACCGATCTGCCCTGCTATGACGAAAAGGATGAATCTGCCCAAAGCTGGGACTGCCTGGAATGGCCGGAGATCGACGCACTGATCGATAGTGTAGACTATACCATCAGCGGCTATAAATGGTCACCACAGGGAGATAAGATCGTCTTCAACCACCAGCCTGATCCGTTGATCAATTCCTTCTTTGATAGTGATATTTCCATATTGGATGTTGCCTCCAAAGAGGTCAGCAGCCTGGTAAAAAATCCCAGTGCCGACTTTTTTGCCGACTGGTCTCCCGATGGAAAAGCGGTTCTTTACGAATCCAGCCTGGATAATCGTACCTCCAATTATTATAAGAACGGCAATCTTTTCAAAATACCCGTTGGAGGCGGTAAACCTGTTCGGTTGGCGGCTGACTTCGACGAGGAATTCAATGGCTATACCTGGACGGAAAGCGGCATTCTGGCCACCGCCTGGCAAAAGACCTACCGGCCGATCTACCGCATCGATCCCGCTACCGGCAAAGTGCAAAAACTAGGAAATACGCCCCGGCAGATATACGGCTTTACCGCCACCAAAAAAGGAGATCAGATCGCCTTTTCCGGCGAAGCCGATGATCATCTCAATGAGATCTACCGGACCGGCACAACCGCTTTTCGCCCACAGGCGATCACTGATTTTACCAGCCAGATCGCAGACTGGAAAATAGCCCAAAGCGAGGTGATCTCCTGGAAAAGCAAGGACGGCGCTACTATTGAAGGTGTGCTGCACAAACCGCAGGATTATGACCCCTCCAAAAAATATCCCCTGCTGGTTGTCATTCACGGCGGCCCGACCGGCATCGATCGACCAAGTCCGGTGCCGAGTTCCATCTATCCTATTCTGCACTGGCTGGATAAAGGCGCCCTGGTACTACGCCCCAATTACCGCGGCTCTGCGGGCTATGGAGAAGCATTCCGTTCTCTCAATGTCCGAAATCTGGGAGTGGGCGATGCCTGGGATGTACTTTCGGGTGTGGATCATCTGGTCAACCAGGGATTGATCGACACCTCCCGAATGGGCGCCATGGGCTGGAGTCAGGGCGGTTATATTTCCGCCTTTCTAACCACCAATACGCATCGCTTCAAAGCCATTTCCGTAGGCGCGGGTATTTCCAACTGGATGACTTATTACGTCAATACCGACATCCATCCTTTTACCCGGCAATATCTGGAAGCTACGCCCTGGCAGGACGAGGAAATTTATAAAAAGACCTCCCCCATGACCAATATCAACAATGCTACTACCCCGACGCTGATCCAGCACGGTGAATTTGACCGCCGCGTACCCATTGCGAATGCATATGAGTTGTTGCAGGGGCTGCGGGATGTAGGTGTGGAAGCTAAGCTGATCGTATACAAAGGTTTCGGACACGGGATATCCAAACCTAAAGAACGGCTGGCGGCCGCCTGGCACAACTGGCAGTGGTTTAATAAGTATTTGTGGGGAGAAGAGGTAAAATTACCGATTGAAGCAAAAGAGTAATGTTTTGATGTTACGATTCTACGATGCTGCGATACTACGATGTCCTATAAATAGGATCAGATCATCGTAAGTATGTGAGCAAATTAAACGTATCAACTCTGATGGGGCCTTTTCGCGCTACTCTTCGTTAGAGAACCGCCTCC